>PFTO01000119.1:1389-5797 GCA_002789615.1 Acidobacteria bacterium CG_4_9_14_3_um_filter_49_7
TCGGAGATGTTATTGGACAGACACCGGTGATTCGCACGCTGACCAATTCCATCAAGGCAGGCCGGGTCCATCACTCATTCATTTTTGCAGGTTTACGGGGCACCGGGAAGACGTCAACGGCCCGGATTCTGGCAAAGGCATTGAATTGCAAGAATGGTCCCACTGGGACACCCTGTCTTGAGTGCGTGGCATGTGATGAGATCACACGGGGAGTGAGTCTTGACGTGTTTGAGATTGACGCCGCGTCCAACAAGGGTGTGGATGATATCCGGGATCTGAAAGAAATTGTCAAGTTTCCTCCCGCGCGGGATCGCTACAAGATTTTCATAATTGATGAAGCTCACATGTTGTCTTCCCATGCTTTTAATGCGCTTTTGAAAACAATTGAAGAGCCACCCTCGTACGTGGTATTCATCCTGGCCACCACAGAGGTCCACAAAATTCCGACTACGATTCGTTCCCGGTGTCAGTTGTTTGAATTCCGCCACATTCCCAACCGGGACATTGAAGAGCAATTGAAGAAAATCGCGGAAACGGAAAATGTAGTGGTGGAAGACGGTGCCTTTTCCCTGATTGTGGACGCGGCAGAGGGAAGCATGCGGGACGCCGAGAGTTTGCTTGACCAGGTTATTTCCTTTTCAGGGGAAAAAGTGAAGGAAGACGATGTTTCGGCCGTTCTGGGTATTGCCGGACGCCGAGCTCATGTCCGGTTGCTTTCTGCCATCGCCGAAGGTGATGGCGGCGCAGTGATTGCACTTCTGGATGAACTGGAGGACAAGAATACGGACTTTTTGAAATTCCTGGTCAGATTTGGCAGCTTTCTTCAGGAAGCGCTCCACGCAGTGATGCGGAAGGATCCTGATTTTTTTCCGGAAGGCTTCGACTTATCCCGGCTCTCCGCAGAAGATCTTGTTTTGTTCCTGAATATGCTGGTTCAAAACGAGGCGTCGGCAAAGTTCGCATTCAATGCCAGGGTGGCGGTCGAATTGATTGTTCTGAAAATGGTTTTTTCCACACATGTTGTTTCCATTGCCGATCTGTTGAGCAAAAAAAAAAGCCTGAAAACTGATCCTGCCCCGAAAAGCCCCCCTGCACAAGCGGTGAAAAAGGGAGCAAAAAAAAGCAAATCGGCTGATGCGACTGATTCTGACAAGGCGAAAGAGTTGAAGCTCTCCCCCAGGGAGGTGTTTGACCTTGTGTGTGAGTCTTTCAGTCATCTGCGTCCTTTTCTTTCATCTGCGGATTTCAATCTTTCTGAGTCATCGCTTTCAATCGGGTTTCATCAACAGATCCCCCGGTTGATAAGGGAAGAAATTGAAGGTGAGTTTCGGGCCCGGTTGGGCCGGGACTTGACACGGACCATGGGAAATTCGGTGGATATTTCCTTTTCTTATTCTGTTGAAAAGGATGCAGGTTCGGGACAGGAGGAGCTCAAAGATCACCCACTGGTGAAACAGGTGCTGGAAACGTTCGGCGGGGAAGTGGAAGCAATAACCAACAAGGAGAAGATATAAATGGTCGACATGAATTTTCTGATGAAACAGGCAAAGAAAATGCAGGAAAAACTCCAGAGCCAATTGGAAGACATGCGGATGACAGCCACGGCCGGCGGCGGCGTGGTGTCCGTGACTGTGAATGGGCACAAGGAAGTAATCAAAATCAAAATTGCAGATGATACCGTGATGGAAGACCGGGAGATGCTGGAAGATCTGCTGATGGCCGCGATGGGCGAAGCCTACCGCAAGGTGGAAGAAGAACTGAAGAAAAACATGCAGGGTATCCCGGGTGGTATGCTGCCGGGATTAATGTAGGATTTTTGTGGACAGGAGCGAGATGATGTCAGAAACGACTGACAGGTTGTTTTCATGAAGGGATATCCGGATTCAATTCAACGTGTGGTGGATAATTTTCGAAAACTGCCGGGAATCGGCGCAAAAAGCGCGGAAAGACTGGCCTTTGCTCTGTTAAAACGTCGCAGAGAGGAAGCTGTCAGACTTTCTGATGCGATTCGGGAAATGGCAGGTAACATCGGGTATTGTGAACAGTGCCGAAATTATACTGAAGGGACTTGCTGTAGCATCTGTTCTGATAAGGGTCGGGACAAGCAATTGATTTGTGTGGTGGAGCAGCCGGAAGATGTGCTGGCTATCGAAAGGGTTGGTGAATTCACCGGGCTGTATTTTATCCTCCATGGAAGTATTTCCCCGTTAGACGGACTGGGACCGGAGGAATTGGGACTGGAGAAGCTGGAAGCGTTGATTGACCAGTTGGAGATACGTGAAATTATCATTGCCACCAATCCCAATGTAGCAGGGGAAGCTACCGCAATCTACATTGCCCGCCGTCTTAAAGGGAAACCGGTCCAGGTTTCGCGGATTGCGCTGGGCATTCCTGCGGGGGGAAACATCGGATACGCGGATGAGGTAACCATGATGCGGGCACTGGAAGGTCGAACCCGGATTATCCTTGAATGAGTCGGGATCCCGGGCTATACTGTTTTTGAATATTGACAGCGTTTAGAAAATATTTCTCAAAGGAGACGAAAATATGAGTGTACGTCTTGCAATTAACGGTTTTGGAAGAATTGGACGGATGGTATTCAGGGCGATTCACAGCGATCCCACCTGCGGGATTGAAGTTGTTGCAATCAATGACCTGATGGACAACATAACCTTGGCTCACCTGTTGCAGTACGATTCGGTACATGGCAAATTTTCGGCAAAAGTGACTGCATCCGACGAGGGAATTACAGTGGACGGTAAGCTGGTTCCCGTTACGGCAACCCGTAATCTGGATGAACTGAACTGGGGTAAATTTAACGCTTACGTTGTGTTGGAATCCACGGGTCTGTTCCGGACAAGGGACAAGGTAAGCAAACACCTGGCTGCCGGTGCGAAAAAAGTGGTAATTTCAGCCCCTGCAAAGAGCGCGGACGTGCAGACAGTGGTTCTTGGCGTCAACGATAAGGCAATTGACCTGGATAGTTTTGACATCCTCTCCAATGCTTCCTGCACCACCAACTGTCTGGCTCCTGTGGTGAAAGTGATTGATGACAATTTTAGGGTCAAGCACGGTCTTTTGACAACCATCCATTCCTACACCAACGATCAGCGGATCCTTGATCTGCCCCACAGTGACCTTCGCCGGGCGCGTGCAGCTGCACTTTCCATGATTCCCACCTCCACCGGTGCGGCTAAGGCCGTGGGCCTTGTTCTGCCCCATCTGGCAGGAAAACTGGACGGACTTGCAGTGCGTGTGCCAACCCCCAACGTATCCCTTGTTGACGTTGTGTTTACCGTGGGGAAAGCCACCGATACCGCATCTGTTCGCAGGGTTCTGAAAGAAGCTGCGGACGGTGAACTGAACGGTATTCTCGGTTACAGCGAAGATCCACTTGTGTCCTGTGATTACAATACCAATCCGCTGTCCTCCACCGTAGATGCGGAATTTACCCAGGTGATTGAGGGAAACATGGTGAAGGTATTGTCCTGGTATGACAATGAGATGGGATACTCCTCCCGTTGCAAGGATCTCATCGCAAGGATTGGATAACCTGACATGGCGCGATTGACAGTACGGGATCTTCCCCTTTCCGGGAAACGGGTATTCATCCGGGTGGACTTCAACGTCCCGGTTAAGAACGGACAGATTACTGATGACGGGCGAATCCTCGCCGCCCTTCCCACCATCCGCTACGCGGTGGAAAAGGGCGCGGCGGTGGTGCTCGCATCCCATCTGGGGCGACCGAAGGGGATCGGATACCAGGAGGAATTTTCTATGACTCCGGTATTCCATCGACTTCGGGAAGTCTTCGGAGATGCGGTGCAGTTCAGTAGCGATGTGATTGGAGAAAGCGCGGAAAGAATGGCTCTGAACCTGACACCGGGGCACATTCTTCTCATAGAGAACCTGCGGTTTCATCCGGAAGAAAAAAAAGATGACGGGAAATTTGCCGCGGCACTGGCAAAGCTGACAGATCTCTACGTCAATGATGCCTTCGGTACCTGTCATCGGGCCCATGCCTCTGTACACGCACTGCCATCGTTGTTTGAAGACGCGGCGGCGGGATTTCTGGTTGAAAAGGAAATTCACTACTTTGATGAAGTACTGAAAGATCCGAGCCGCCCCTACGTTGTGGTTCTCGGCGGCGCGAAGGTAAGCGACAAAATCCCTGTTATCCAGCACCTCATGGGAAACGTGGACAGAATTCTCATCGGCGGAGCCATGGCCTACAGCTTCCTGAAAGCAAGTGGAGTGGATGTTGGGAATTCCAGAGTCGAAGAGGACCGTCTGGAAATGGCGGGCAGTCTGATGGAACAGGCGGCAGCACTACAGGTTCCCATGGAGTTCCCGGTGGACCACGTGGCTGCCGATTCCGTTGACAACCCGAAAGATATCATTATTACGG
>PFTO01000119.1:5820-9003 GCA_002789615.1 Acidobacteria bacterium CG_4_9_14_3_um_filter_49_7
AAAACAGTATTATGGAACGGACCGATGGGCGTATGCGAAGATGAACGCTTCGCAGTGGGCACCCTGTCCGTTGCAGAAACGCTGGCGGAATCCGACGCCACCTCCATCATCGGAGGCGGAGATAGTGCGGCAGCAGTCCGAAAAGCAGGACTTGAAGATCGGATCACTCACATCTCCACCGGGGGTGGTGCGTCACTGGCTTACATGTCAGGGGAAAAACTGCCGGGCATTGAAATCCTGGCGCGGAAAGGGGAAGAGAAATGAGAAAACCATTTATTGCCGGCAACTGGAAAATGCACAATGGTATCCGGGAAACAAAAGAGTTTTTTGCCCGTTTTCTGGGAATGTATCTCGATTCCAGTGAAGTGGATGTGGCGATTGCGCCGGTTTTTACGGCAATCGAAGCAGCAAAAAATGCCTGCAAAGGCCGCCGTGTTTATATTGGTGCTCAGAATATGCACATGGAAGACAAAGGGGCTTTCACCGGTGAAATCGCACCGGGAATGCTGAAAGAGCTGGACGTGGACTTTGTTATCCTGGGCCACAGCGAACGGCGGCACATCTTTGGTGAGACCAACAATACCATTGCGCTGAAACTGAAAAAAGCGGTACTTGAAGGCCTTCTGCCCATCTTCTGCGTCGGGGAAACCCTGCAGGAACGGGAAAACGAAAAAACCGAAACCATACTGCGCGAACAACTGGATACGGCCTTTAACAATCTCGACGCAAAAGAGGTGTCCCGGGTCATTGTGGCATACGAACCGGTATGGGCAATTGGCACCGGGGAAACGGCCACACCACGAATTGCGGGAGATGCGCATATTTTTATTCGCAATCGCATCAAAGAATTGTATAATGCTGTGGCTGCCGAGGACATGCGTATTCTTTACGGCGGCAGTGTCAAACCGGCAAACGCAAGAGAACTGCTCAGTGTGCCGGACATAGACGGAGCATTGATCGGGGGAGCCAGCCTCCAGCCCGACAGCTTCGCTGAAATCATAAAAATCAGCCTGGAGGGATAGAAATTGTTTACATTTATTTTGGTTATTCACATCATTGTTTCACTGGTTCTCATGCTGGTCATCCTGCTGCAGGACGGCAAAGGAGGCGACCTTGTTTCCGCCCTTGGCGGGGGCGGTAGTCAGACCCTGTTCGGCAGCACCGGAGCAGCCAGTTTTCTGACAAAAGCAACCATCATATTGACCATCGTTTTTGTACTGACCTCGTTGAGCCTGGCGGTACTGAAAACCCGGGAACAGCGTTCCGTAATAGGAGAAGTAAATCCTGCGGTTGAGAAAACCCAACCGGTAGAAGTCAAGAAGGAAGAGAAAAAGGCAGCTACCCCTGTTGCCCAGGATCAGGCAGAGCCTGCTACTGAGAAGCCGGCACCGACGGCCACTGAGACAAAACCGGATCAGTCCAAAACGACGGAAACTCCCGCTGTGGCCCCTGCGGACAAGGGTGACAAAACAGCCGCGGCAGCGAAAAAGCCGGAAGCAAAACCCGCGGATGCGAATAAAAAGGACGACGGAAAGAAATAAGTTGAAGGCCGAAACAGGGCTATACTATAATAGCCCGGGCCGCAAACAAGCGGCGCTTTTTTGCCCAGGTGGTGGAATTGGTAGACACGCTATCTTGAGGGGGTAGTATCTTTTTAGGTGTGCGGGTTCGAGTCCCGCTCTGGGCACCATTTTTTAATTTCCCCATGGATGCCACCGTAGCTCAGCTGGTAGAGCAACTGATTCGTAATCAGTAGGTCAGCGGTTCGACTCCGCTCGGTGGCTCCATTTTTGTGTAAGTTACCTCATCTACACATCTTTCCCCATCAATAATCGCACCTGCCTGATGTCAGAATCGTGTCACGGATACCATATGGTGATATGGTCACTACAGGCCAGCGTATATGGATGACGCCAATAGCATTTTCTGGTACACTTTTCCTAAAGTTTCATGAATCTTTTTTGTTGGAGGGGAGATGTTTAGTTTTGAGGGGAAGACGGCAATTGTTACCGGCGGAACAAGGGGAATCGGACTGGAGGTCAGCCGGATTTTGTTTGAGGCGGGGGCCAATATCGTGGCGTCGTACGCGAAGAATCGGGACGCGGCAAAAGTACTGGAAGCGAAATGCCCTGGAGTGGTGACGCTTGCCGGAGATATCGGGGATGAATCCGCGGCAGTGGAGCTGGTCGACACGGCGTTTCGTGAGTTCGGTTCTGTGGATGTGCTGGTGAACAATGCCGGGATATGGAATTATCTCGCGGCCGGGAGCTTTCAGGTGGATGTCTGGGACCACATGGTCCGGAACAACCTCCGTTCGGTTTATCTGGTGACGGATTATCTGGTTTCCCGATGGTTGAAGAAGGGTGCGAAGGGGCGGATTGTTCATGTGGCTTCCACTGCCGGCCAGCGGGGAGAGGCGGAGCACGCCCATTATGCCGCGACCAAGGGTGCGATTATTTCCTACACCAAGTCACTGTCGTCCGAGCTGGCTCCCAGGGGCATCATTACGAATTGTGTGGCACCGGGCTGGGTTGACACGGATATGAACACCGAGGTGTTTGCCGACGGCGGCAAGGCGGTGGTAGCAGCCGGTATACCGTTGGGTCATGTGCCCACCGCCGAGGAGATTGCCTGGCCTATTGTTTTTCTTGCGTCTGAACGGGCTTCCGCTATTACCGGTGAGATTCTCAACGCCAACGGTGGAAATGTCCTCTGTGGCTAGTGTTAAGTTGATAGAACGAGTATCTCCTTTTTGAAGTATATGATAGCACTAGCAAAAGAAGTACTTAGCTTTTTTGTAAAAATAAATGTTGACAAAGATGGCGTAAGTTTCTATATTCTAGTTGTTCAAATGCGTGGAGACGAATTTCTTACCCCCCTTTTTTTCGTTGATCAACGCATCCAGCCCACCGAAAGGTGGGCTTTTTTTGTTTCTTTGTTTGCTGTTTCAGTTGCCAAACAGTTTGTTCAGCAATTTTTTCTTCAGCTTTTTCCGGATTTCCTTTTCTGCGTCTTTCAGGACAAGTTTTACTTTCGGTTTCCGGAGTTCTCCTTTGATTTCCAGCGGCAGTTTTACCTTTCCATCGGATTCCAGCAGACGGAGTTTGGCCGGGAGTTTCTTGCCGGCTTCCCCGGAAAGTTGGACCGGAACTTTCATGTCCAGTTTCCCATCAAGGGAGACGG
>PFTO01000207.1 GCA_002789615.1 Acidobacteria bacterium CG_4_9_14_3_um_filter_49_7
GATGCCTTTCACAGAATCAATCATTGTTGTTGAGAGGACCGGGGGCTTCTCTTCTTTGTCGGTCATGGTTTCCTTTCGAATGTTGTCAAGTTTTCGATCAATTTTACCGGCCGCTTTCTGTTCGTCTTCCATTTCGCCCTCCTAAGATTCAGGGATTAATTAAAGTTGCGGCAATGCGGTTTACATTGCAGGCAATTTCATTTTCATCTATTCCTTCGAGATTCCCGTTTCGAACTACAACCCTGCCATTTACAATGGTGTAGGCAGTTTCATGGGAAAAGCCGGTGAATAATATGGCCGCGACCGGGTCGGAAAGTGATCCGGCATATTGGAATTGTTTCATATCAAAAAGCGCAAGGTCTGCCCCATATCCAGGCTCAATCCGGCCGATCCGGTCAAATCCCAGAAGCTCTGCGCCTCCCTGGATGGCCAGTTTAAGTGTTTCCCTTGCGGTCAGAGCGCTGGCGCCGTATTTGACCCGCTGAAGCAACATGGCATTTCTAGCTTCTCCCAGCATGTCTGATGCATCATTGGATGCGGAACCATCCACTCCGATTCCCACCCGGATACCGAGGTCCATCATTTCCCGGACCCGGGCAATACCGGAGCCAAGTCGCATGTTGGAGCTGGGGCAGTGGGCCACGCCGGTGCCGGTTTCCGCCAGTACCCGGAGTTCCTCGTCATTGAACCAGATTCCATGGGCATAAAAAACATTGGGTCCCGTCCAACCCCATTCCTGCATGGCAGCCAGTGGACGCTTTCCGTAGGTGGTGAGACAATATTTTTCCTCATCAATCGTTTCGCAGAGATGGGTATGGATCGGTACTCCGAGTTCCCTGCCCATTTCGGCTGTTTTGACCATCACGTGTTCTTCTACCGAAAAAGGGCTGCAGGGGGCCAAGATGATCCGCCTCATGGAAAAGGGAGCTGGATCGTTGAATTCGTCCACCACCCGGTACATGTCTTCAATAACCTGTTTGGGTGTTTGCACTACGTGATTCGGCGGCAGGCCTCCCTGGCTTTTTCCCCGGGTCATGGAACCGCGGGTAGGTGCGAAACGGATACCGGTTTTATCTGCAGCCTCAAACTGGGTTGCCATAACATCGCCGTCAAAATCTTCCGGATAGAGATACATATGATCGGTCGTGCAGGTGCATCCTGTCTTCAAGAGTTCTGCGGTGCCAAGGAGCGTGGACCAGAATACCGCTTCCCGATCAACTTTGCCCCAGATTGGGTACAGGTACACGAGCCAGTCGAAGAGCTCAGCGTTCTGGGCGCCGGGCAGGTTTCGGGTAAGGGTTTGGTAAAGATGGTGATGGGTGTTGACCATGCCGGGAATGACCAGTAGCCGGGACGCGTCAATAACTTCAGTTCTGGTCTCTTCTTCAGCAGACAAGGAAATATTCTCTCCGATTTTGTCGATCCTGTTGTCCCGAATCAGGATATCCAGCCCTTTCAATTCTTCGTTGTTATCGTTAAAGGTGGCGATTGTGTAGCAGTTTTTCAACAGAATCAAAGCAAACTCCTTTCGTGTTTTTCTGATGAGATGATACCACAAAATGCAAGATAAGTTTGAGTCTGAGTTTGAGTTTGAGTTCGGAAAGGAAAGAGAAAAGACAGGAAATCGGAGTCGAAACAGTCTGTTTTTCAGTTCCCGTATCTTCTTTCTCTTATCCGGACTTAACCTCATCCTTGGCTGCCAGAGAGTGGGCGTTATGCGCGGGCGGCAGAAAGTGTGAGTGAATGTGCGAGTGCGCGAAAGAAGGGAATCGGCCCTCCGTGTTTTCATCTTCACTCAACCTTGCGTTCTACTTAACCTTCGGGCCTTTGCCCGATCTCACACCATATTTCGTTTCAGCCGATAGACAGCACCCACCGTCAGGATGATTGAGAGCACGATGAGATAGGCGGCGTTTGGTGCAATGTCGTTAAATGTGATCTGATGAATGAACAGCTTGGAAAATACGTCGCGAATGTTTCCCGTGGGAAGATACCAGGCAATCTTCTGCCAGAATTTCGGTACGATCTCCAGCGGCCACCAGCAGCCCCCCAGGGCAGCCAATGGCATTGTCAGAATGATGGCGGCGGTGGAGATTCGATCGGGATTTCGAACCGTTGTGGCCAGCAGCATGGAAAGAGACGCGATCGCCAGAGAGAAAAGAGTAATGAGCGGCAGCAACCAGAACGAAGCCGTAAGGTAATCGACGTTAAAGAAGAGTTGACCGGCAATCAGAATGATCAGTGCCTGGAATACGCCGATGAGGGTACGAAAAAGAATGGACGCGGTTATGAATCCCGTTTTGCTGACAGGTGCCACCAGTGTTCGCCGGGAAATGCCACTTTCCAGGTCCTGACGCAGGGATACTCCTCCGTAAATGAGGATGTTCATCATCACGAACATAATGAGGTTGCCGGGAAAGCTCAATGAAAACCCGGATGGGATTTCTCTTCGCTCTCCGGCAGTTTTCTGTAACGTAACACCGGAGGGCCGGGAGAACACAGCGTGGAAGTCGTCCGTTATCAAGTTGTGTTCCCGTATCCAGATGGCGCTTTTGACCATCTGAAGGGTAAACTGGGCCAGGTACACTTTCAGTTGAGCCTGACGTGTGTCATTGGCGGTGGCAGGGAAGGTTACCCGGATGTCGGGAGCGGCACCGTCCATATAACCGCTTGAGAAAGTCTCCGGAACCTCAATCGTTGCAATCGCATTTTGGACACCGGATGCCCGTACATCGAAATTCTTTTTCTTCAGAAAATTAGACAGTTCCTCTCCGATGGGTCCACTGTCATGGTTTAAAACAGAGACAATGCCTTCTGTACTGGTGCCACCACTGGGCCCTCGGAATACAATCCCGAAAAAAATTGCAAAGACCATCGGCATGACAATGACCCAGATCATGGTTTCTTTTTTCTTGAGGAAATTTCTTATGTGAAATATCAAAAGTATCTTCATGTTTTCCTCACACTTTTCCCGCTCGATGACGGTTGATTTTAGAACGGAACATTAAAAGGGAAAGAAACAGGAGAAGAAGGACACTTCCAGTGAAAATTGCGTCATTTGAAGTAAGAAGCGGGTAACTCTTATTGGTGAAAGACCGGGTAAGCACTTCAACAGGGGTGTAGAACGGGGATTTCGAGACCATGCTTCTCAGTCCGCCCGGCATGATGAGGGGAGATACCAGAAGCCCGCTCAAAAGGCAGACCAGAATGATGACAATGGAAGAAAAAGCCTCAATAGAGCTGAGTTTTATTGGGAGACTGAACAGGGCAGCGTTGAGAAGTGTGGCAAGAAGGGACATGTACACCATGCCCTTGAAAAGCAGCAAGATATGGAACAGCTGCAGGTGGAACAGGGGGATGGAAACCAGCCACAACACAACCTGAATGAGAAAAACCATCAGGAGAGAATAGATCAGTGTGGCGGACAGAAGCTGGTTGAGCGTGGCGGGACTCACAAGGATGCGGTTGATCATTCCGTTTTCCAGTTCTTCGCCCTGGCGTTTGAAAACGGAGGAGAGTACAAAGAGTATCGACATGAAGGCAATCCCGGGAAGAAAAGCCAGAATAATCCCGTTAGTGGATGAGCCGGTCTCTTTTTTCTTTGATTTTTCCTCTTCAAATGTAACCGGAAATTTCAGTAGATCTTTTTCTTTCAATATTTTGTCCATTGCCGAACGACCCAACTGGAAGACTGCTTCCATGTCCAGGTTGTTGGCTTCAGACAATACTTTAATCTGTTCTGGAAATAGCTCTCGTATCCCGTCCAGCATATCCGTGAGAATTTCAAATGTGCTTTGAAGAATTCCGGTGGAAATCTGCCGGGAGGGGTTGGTGGTCAGTTCCAGAGAAGCCGGTTTCTGATTGACAAACTGATCGGTAAATCCTTTGGGTATCACAAAAATGCCAGCCAGTTCATTGTCGTGAAGCTGTTGCTTTGCCATTTTCAGAGGAATACTGTGAACGTCGAAAAGGGATGCCATTTTCTCATTGGTAAGTGTTCCCGTTATGAAGCCGGAAAGGGGAGTCTGGTCCTGATCCACCACAGCAAGTGGAACCACGAATTTAACACCTTCGGAAGGAGAAAAAACGGAGCGCGCGATCAGTGTGATAACAAGAGGGAGGGCCAGAAGAAATAGAAGGGAAAGGGGATCTTTCGCAAGTTTGCGAAAATCCTTCTTCAGCAATACCTTCAGCATGTCAGTCCCTCAATTCCCGTCCGGTCAGCTTCAGAAAGACTGTCTCCAGGTCGGTTTCCTTGATTTTCAAATCGTCCGCATTGACACCTTGTGCCTTCATTGCGGCTACAAAACGGCCCAGTTCCGTTGCATCTGCCACGACAACTGCCAGGAGGCCGCGGCCGGAGTGAAGCACTTCTCCTTCGTACTCCTTCCTGAGTTGATGAGCCAGTTTCGGCCCGTCGAAGTCGCCCTTGGCAAATATCTGGAAACCTTTCCCAACCTGGTCTCTGAGTTCTTCAAAACTACCCATACCGAGAATTTCGCCAAGATCCATGATGGCAATCCTGTCGCAGAGCTTCTGTGCTTCATCCATGTAGTGAGTGGTATAAATGATGGCCTTTCCGGACGCTGCCAGCTCTCTTACAATATTCAGGATGGCAAATCGACCCTGGGGGTCTACCCCCGCCGTTGGTTCATCCATAAAAACAAGGCTCGGATTGTGGAGAACGCCGGCCGCGAGGTTGACTCGTTTCTGCATGCCGCCGGAATAGGTCGCTATTTTGTCATCGGCCCGGTTGGTCAATTCCACGAGTCGAAGTACATCTTCAACGCGACTGTTCAGAGCATCTCCCTTCAGGCCATACAGTCCGCCCCAGAAGCGGAGGTTCTCCGTTGCGGATAAGTCCGGGTACAGGGCGGTTTCCTGGGGTACAAAGCCGATTTTCCGACGCACTTCAGTACTGTCCGGATTCAGCTCTTTCCCATCAATCATAATGGTTCCTGAATCCGGTGTTAAAAGCCCACACATCATCTGAATGGACGTGGTTTTCCCCACTCCGTTGGGTCCAAGAAAACCGAAAATCTCTCCTTTTTCAACAGAAAATGAAACATCACGAACCGCGCGAATGTCCCCGAAACGCTTACTTAATCCCTTTACTTCAATCATTTACCCCTCTTCACGGAATTTTATACTGTTTCAATTCTCTTGCTGATACGGATGATTGTCAAGGAATGTTTCTGGTTGAGTAGGCGTAGGCGGTAAGAACAATCAGGGAAATTGGCGAGTTCCCATTTGTCCCAATCCTATCTGGGGTCAAGCTCAACCCTGCCATCTACTTAACCTTGTCTGTGGTTACGGGACCAGACGTGATATGCTGTTGATAATTGGGAGGCGCATTGAGAGTCGTAATATTTACAGTTGTTGTTACAATTCTTGCAGTTGCATACGGGGCCGCGAACTTTCTCGTAATCAGCAGGGTGGCATTGGCACTTCCGGCAGGGGTTGTCCGCAAGACGACGGTCTTTGTTATGGTGACCCTGGCTTTGGCCTACATTGTGGGACGAATCCTTGAAAAATATCTTCCCCACTTTGTGGTTTCGCCGCTGATATGGGGCGGGTCCATCTGGTTTGCCGTTCTGACTTATCTCTTTTTCTTTATCGTATTCAGTGACGTTCTTTTGAAGCTGGCCGGACTGGCAGGGATGGGAGCCGATCTCCGGAGTACACTGGAGGCTGCTGTGCCGGGGTGCGCAATTGTTGTAGCAACAGTGACAACGGTGT
>PFTO01000208.1 GCA_002789615.1 Acidobacteria bacterium CG_4_9_14_3_um_filter_49_7
CCCATTGTGATACAGAATGCCAAGCCTACATTGTGCATTGACACTGCCTCTTTTTGCTTCTTTAAGAAAAAGACTATGTGCTTTTTTAAAATCACCATTGTTGTATGCTTTAAGTCCTTCTTCAAAATCATTTGCATAAGAAATACCTGAAATATTCATCCCAAGCAAAAGAACTAACCCCAGAATAATTAAAGGCGCATTTTTATGCATAGCGTTACCCTCCAGAATAATTTATAAGCTTGTTCTACAATTGATAGCATTATATCCAACAAAAAAAGAACAATCAAGCGTTTTATGTGAAAATGAAATTTAGATTGCCGCGCCCCCGATAATATCGGGGGACTCGCAATGACGGAAACTCGCTTACGGTTTCCAGTATTCCTCAAATTTTCCGTTCTTCGTAATCCACACCACATAAGGCGCGATTGTTATATCGCCTTTTGCGTCAAATTTTATCTTGCCGACTGCGCCGCTGAATTCCAATGAGTGAAGTTTCTCAATAATAGAGCACGTCCCTTTAGTTGTTGAAGTAAGAAGCGACATCGATTAAAATATTTAACCAAAAACCAAATAAAAAGGAGGTCGCTTCTATGAGTAAAAGATACAGTAAGATGGCAAAAAAATGCAAAGAACCCTCTAAGGACAGCCAACCGGTGGGGAGAGTGTGTAACGTGCGGTGCAATCGATGGAGGCAAATAATGAGCAATGAACATGCCCTGGCAGAAGGAGGCCAGAATTATGGGGTAATGCCAGAAGTTTCTTATCTTCTCTCCTTTCCCCACATTTGATACAATAAGATTCTGGAGGAAACTATGAAGTTTAATGAAAAATTGCTTGAAATCATTGTTTGCCCGGAATGCAAAAAGGATCTCAAGCTCACGACGGACAGGAAGGGGCTTCGGTGCAGTCAATGCAAACGGGTCTATCAAATTGATGAGAACGGCATTCCCCATCTACTCCTGGAGGAAGCCAGGGTTGAAGAATAGTTTTTTCGTTACGGCAAGAATTCCCTGCAAAGTCACGTATATGGAAGAAGGACAGCTGAAGGGTGACCGGTTTACCCTCGCGGTTACTCTTTCATCAAGGGAATTGGACAAAGACGGTTTTGTTGTGGATTTCGACCCCGTTCAACAGATGCTGGAAAAACTCCGGGATCAGTTGGAAGCGAAACCGCTGGATCATTTCACAGGCAGTCCTTTTTCCATGAAATCGCTGCTGACTTTTATACATCAGCAGCTTGACGAATCAATCAAAACACATCATATTATTCAGAAGGTCTACCTTGAAGGAGATCGGGAGGGATTCGGCCTTGAAGTTAATTGACGTGCTCAGCAAACACAAGACAAGCTTTCTTCTGCTATATGCCGGGTTGCTTCTTCCCGTCATTCTGCTCTTTTATTTCTTCAAACCCATGGTAATCTCCGGCTCCAGTATGTATCCGACTTTCCACAATAATGACCACATTGTGGTTGATAAGTTTAATGGTTACATATCAACACTGAAAAGAGGAGATGTGATTGTATTTTTCTCTCCCATTGATGAAAACCGCCTGTTGGTCAAACGCATTATCGGACTTCCCGGGGATGTTATCGCGATTCGAAACGGCAGTGTGCTTCTCAATGGCAAATTGCTCCGGGAACCTTACACCAACCACCGTTCAGAAAGTTATGAAACAATTCCAGCTTTTCTCATCCCTGACGATTCAGTATTCGTTCTGGGTGACAATCGACTGGTCAGCGCAGATTCACGGGAATGGGGCGCAGTGGACAAATCCCGCATCTACGGAAAATACATTCTCAAACTGAGAAACTGACACAATCTTCTATTTTTTCAACACTTTTTTAAGAAATTTCCCGGTATAAGAAGCCTTACAACTCATTATCTTCTCCGGTTGTCCCACTACTACAACCTCTCCGCCTTCATCTCCACCCTCCGGGCCCAGATCAATAATGTAGTCTGAACTCTTAATCACATCAAGATTGTGCTCAATCACCACTATCGTGTTGCCCGCATCGACCAGTCTATTCAGCACGGACAGGAGTTTTGCCACATCGTCAAAGTGCAGGCCGGTGGTCGGCTCATCCAGGATATAGAGAGTGCTCCCTGTGGCTCTCTTGGATAGCTCCCGAGCCAGCTTGATTCGCTGGGCCTCACCTCCGCTTAAGGTAGTTGCCGGCTGCCCCAGGCGTACATAGGACAAGCCCACGTCGAACAGAGTCCTGAGCTTGTTGCGTATTTTGGGAATCGCACTGAAGAAATCCAATGCTTCCTCTACTGTCATTTCCAGCACGTCCGCTATGCTCTTCCCCTTGTATCGCACCTCCAGTGTTTCCCGGTTGTATCGCCTGCCGGCGCACTGTTCGCAAGTCACGTATACGTCCGGCAGAAAGTGCATTTCAATTTTAATCAGTCCATCCCCCCGGCATTTTTCACACCGCCCACCCTTAACATTAAAGCTGAACCGGCCGGGCTTATAACCCCGTGTCCGGGACTCCGATGTTTGTGCGAACAATTCCCGGATAGGGGTAAACAAGCCGGTGTAGGTGGCGGGATTGGAGCGCGGTGTTCTACCGATCGGAGACTGATCAATGGCAATCACTTTGTCTACATTCTCAGCCCCTGAAATGCGGGACAGGCCAACGCCTTTCAATGAACGGCCCCCGAGTTTTCTTCGCAGTGCTTTTCTTAAAATTCCGTTGACAAGAGTACTCTTTCCGCTCCCCGACACACCGGTTACGCAAATGAACACGCCAAGGGGAAATTTTGTATTCAATCCCCTGAGGTTATGCAAAGTGGCACCGGACAGGGTAAGCCATCCTTTCGGTTTGCGCCGCATATCCGGAACCGGGATACTTTTTCTTCCCGACAAATACATTCCAGTAATGGAACCTGGACAGGCCCGGATTTCGGCCGGTTTCCCGGTGCAGACTACTCTTCCGCCATGTTCCCCCGCTCCCGGACCGAGGTCCACGACGAAATCTGCCGAATCGATGGTTTCCTCGTCATGCTCCACTACAATCACTGTATTTCCGAGATCCCGCATCTTTTCCAATGTTTGAATCAACCGCCGATTGTCCCGCTGATGTAACCCAATGGAGGGTTCATCCAGCACATAGACCACTCCCATGAGTTTTGAACCAATCTGTGTTGCCAGCCGGATTCTCTGGGATTCTCCTCCACTCAGCGTACCGGCGGAGCGGTTCAACGTCAAGTATGACAGCCCCACATCGTTGAGAAACTCCAGGCGCTGCACAATTTCCTTGAGAATTTTATCGGCAATCTTTGTCTGCGTCTCATTCAATTTCAGTGACTGGAACATCTGAATCGCTTTTTCCACAGACAGTTCGGTAAAATCCATGATATTCCGGCCATTTATGGTCACCGCCAGGATCTCGGGACGAAGCCGCCGCCCGTCACAGGACGGGCACTCCCGTGCGGACATGAATTTCTCAAGTTCTTCCCGCGTGTCTGAAGATGTCGTTTCCCCGTAACGCCTTCTCAACATGGGAATAATTCCTTCGTAATGGGATCGCCACTGATATCGGGAACCTTTGCGGCTTTCGTACACAAAATCCAATTTGCTGTCCGTTCCGTGCAGAATGGCGTGTTTAGCAGCATCTGATAGCTGTCCAAAGGGTGTATCAAAATCAAATCCGAAATTTGCGGCCAGCGTTTTCAACAACGCACTCCGGTATCCCATTCCGGGATTCTTCAATGGGAGCAAGGCTCCCTCCCGAATGCTGAGACCGGGGTTTACAATCAAATCTTCGTCAAACTCCATCAAAACACCCAGTCCATGACAATCCGGGCAGGCGCCATGGGGAGAGTTGAACGAAAAATTCCTCGGCTGCAAAGCCGGGATACTGATATTGCAATCCGGACAGGCGAAGTGTTCACTGAACAATTCGGTTGTCTCTGTTTTGTGAAAAACAACTTCTACCAGGCCTTCTGACAGTTTCAACGCCAATTCCACAGATTCCGCGATTCGGGAACGGCTATCCGGTCCAACCTTTATTCTGTCAATAATCAGGGAAATGAAGTGGCGAATATTTTTTTCAAGAGTCGGAGGATCATCCAGCGTAATAACCTCTTTGTCCACAATGGCCCTTACAAAGCCCTTCGCAAGATATGCATCAAAGAATTTTTTAAACTCTCCCTTCTTGTCTCGCACCACCGGAGCACAGATGGAGATTCGGATCCCTTCCGGCAACGCGGAAAGTTTTTCAGCTATTTCAGAAGGTGACTGAGAGGACACCGGTTTCCCACAACCGGGACAATGAGGCTCGCCGGCGCGGGCAAATAGAATTCGAAGATAGTCGTAGATTTCGGTCACCGTTGCTACAGTAGACCTGGGATTTCTATGGGTCGTCTTCTGTTCGATGGCAATGGCAGGGGAAAGGCCCTCAATCAAATCCACGTCCGGCTTTTCCATCTGATCCAGAAACTGTCGGGCATAGGATGACAGCGATTCCACGTAGCGGCGTTGTCCCTCCGCATAAATTGTGTCGAAGGCAAGGGAAGATTTCCCGGATCCAGACAAACCGGTAATTACGACCAATCTGTTCCGGGGAATTTTCAAGTCAACGTTCTTCAGGTTGTGTGCCCTGGCTCCCTTTATTGTAATTTCTTTCACTTCAACTCCATCTTCAACCTCGTTCGGGATCTGATTATACTTGATACCCTGTTCGGGCACGAAAATAATTCACAGCATCATTACGAAAATTCATATTCTCCAGCATTTTCAAGTAAAGTAAACGACTACTCGTTACTGGAATCTGTCATTCCCAATAAGTCTCCCATGAAAAGAGACGAGTTTTTCACAAAAAATACAGTCTGCAGATCACCGGCAATTTCCTGTAGACTCCGGGCATAATCCAATTCCTTTCCATGTTCCGGATCGGCCAGTCCGAAAAAAACGATCTCCACATTCCTGCTCTCACGGTGGATCAAATCAAGAACTGACTCTTCTTTCGGTTTCAGAAGCACACGTGGAATTGCGTGTATTCGAATTTCCGTCATCAAGCGGTTCAGATACCTTTCTGTCTGCTTTTTCATCAATTCATTGGAGGCAATACTGATTACTTCAATCCGGGTATCATTCCAGTCCGAATTCTGCGACAACAAATAGGCCAGCAGCAACATCAGATCTCCATTTCTCTGGAGCCCGCCCCACCACAAGTGAATCGTAGGCGGTGTCCCCTTTAGAGGGAAAATGTGTCCGGGATTTGTCCGGGCAATCACCAATGATTTTCCCAGTCTTTCCAACTTCCGCATGACAGGGAAAAATCGGGCCAGCCCTTCCGGGTTCTTCGGCCATCCCAGTAAGACAGTGTTGCTTTCGATCCCGGCCATTCCATTTGCCTGAGCCACATCCACAATTCCCTCTGCAATATTCGCCACAACATCCACTTCGGCGAAAACCTGAAATTCTTCTTCGTTGATAAGCGACTGAATCTCCTCTTTGCGTTCCGCAATTAGCAAATTATCTGACGAAAGATCCCCCACCATCAATTCACAGACTGTCACAACTCCTCTTTTCTGTGAGAAGAGATCACTGAAACGAATCAGATCCAGGTGTTCCACCGGATCAGAAACAAAGGCCAGAATGTGGGGCCGCCAGTTTCTCGCTGTCATGGGCCTGTTTGAAAGGCGGATCAGGGACCACCGGATCAAACTCTCGTACAAACCACGTCTGGCATCACCCCATTTGATCTGGTACCCTTTTCTGGAATACAGAAACCAGATCACTGCTT
>PFTO01000045.1 GCA_002789615.1 Acidobacteria bacterium CG_4_9_14_3_um_filter_49_7
ATCGCCGCGTTTACCGAATCAGGCCACACAGCGTTGATGATTTCCAAACAAAAGCCGATGGTTCCGATATTCGGCCTGACTTCCCATCCCGGTTGTGCCAGGCGATTGGCCATGTATCGCGGAGTAATTCCGGTATTGATTCAACCGGTGAACAATACTGATCAGCTGTTTCAAATGGTGGGAGAGACGCTGAAAAAAATAGGCATGGTACAGCCCGGTGATCAGGTGGCGGTGACCATGGGATTACCCTTCGGAGAGACCGGCACAACCAACCTGCTCCACGTGATGGTGATTGAATGAAGAAGTACCTGCTGCTGATTGTATCCGCCTTTCTTATCACGCTGGCCTTTTTTCCCTGGACCGCTTCATTACCTGTTTTTTTGTTTCTTGTGCCTGCAGCAGTCGTAGCGCTGGAAGAGAAAAGCTGGAAACGCCGTTTGCTTTCAGGTTTCATATGGGGCGCACTGATTTTTTTCTTTAATTTCTACTGGACAGTTGTTCCCATCCATTATTATGGCCGGATGAGCTACCCGGTTTCTGTTCTCCTTTTCTTTCCGCTGATGGTGTACCAGATGCTGCCCTTTACCATCTGGTTTGTCCTTTTTCCGCCCCTCTTCAGGAAGAATGTATTTTTACCGGTACTCCTTTTCCCTTTTCTCACTGCAAGTCTCCCACTGATTTTCCCTTATTCTATTTCCTCCACACTTTCTTTAATGCCGATGCTGGCCCAGAGTGCTCCATGGTGGGGCGAATGGGGCCTGGACGCTTTGATTGTGCTTGTGAACGTTCTGTTCTTTGTTAGCTGGCAGAGGCGAAGTAGAAGGCATGTTGTCTTTGCCTGTGGCGTGATAATGCTGATGTTTGTCCATGGACTGGTGGTGCTCAACCTGCGCCCGGCTGCACAGAAAAAAGGAATCTCTACAATATCCGTCGTCGTCGTACAGCCCTGTGTCCGGGATGGAGACAGCGAATTGGTGAAGGAACGGCAATTTTTCACTTCAATCCGTAAAATCAGGGAGATCTCAACAGGGAAACTGGTCGTCATACCGGAGTCAGCGCTGCCGGACGGAATTGCGGGGCGGACCGATTTCATGGACGTGATGGGGGAAATCCGACGATCCCTGGACGCCTCGGCCTTACTGTTTAACGGAACTGTGTTCAAGAGTGGCCTGCTAACCAATTCCGAGTTCCTTTTGCGCAAAGACGGAACAGTTTCGCGGTATGATAAGCAAAATCTCATGTTGTTTGGCGAGCGGTTCCCCTTTTATTCACTGTTTCGACGCATCCCCATCTATGCTGCGGGATTCGCCAATTTCAGCCCAGGTCCAAAGACGGGTCCGTTGAAAGACAATTTACTGGTCATCGCGACACCCATTTGCCTGGAATGCATCTATCCGGGCTATGTGGCGACGCTGGCAAAATCCGCCAACCTCATAATCAACCCAACGGACGATGAATGGTTTGGGGCCACCCGGGCTACTCGTCTCCATTTTGCCCAGGTGCGCCTGAAAGCGGTGGAGAATAGGAGATACCTGATCCGTGCCACCAATACCGGCTACACGGTTGTGGTCAACGAGCGGGGACAGGTAGTGGAAGACCTGCCGGAGGGAAAGCCAAGACATTTGGAAGTGAATGTCCCTCTTCTCAGCGAAAGCACTCTGTTTCAGCGTGTTCATCACTGGATACCCTGGGTTGGTGCCCTGCTTTTCTGCAGTCTGTTTTTCTGGCGTCGCAAACAAGAGGATGAATAGTGCTTCCGGAAAGTATCATCTTCGGCGGCTGGCCCATGGGTGGCTGGCACTGGAGCGATGTCGACGAAAAAACCGCAATCCAGGCGGCAATAGCGGCGGCAGAGGCGGGAGTAACCTGGTTTGATACTGCCCCGGTGTATGGCTTTGGCCTGGGAGAACAGCGGCTAAGGCGGGCGTTGAAAAACATTGGCTCCCCGGTTCGCATCATGACCAAGTTCGGCCTTCGCTGGGACGTTGATGGCACACCATTTTTTGAGACAACCTTCAATGGACAGAAAAAAATAGTGGTACGGTATTTTTCTCCCGCGAGCATCCGAATGGAGTGTGAGGAATCGCTGAAGCGTCTCGGCGTGGAATCCATCGACCTCTACCAGTTGCATTGGGATGATGGCCGTACGTCCCTTGTGGAGGCGGCGGAGACTCTGGAGCAGTTGAGAAAGGAAGGGAAAATAAAGGAGTGGGGTGTCTGCAACCTCAACACGGGTGCCCTTCACAGCCTGGTGAGTGTGGGGGTTAAACCGGCCTCTCTCCAGTTCAGGTACAGTCTGTTGAACCGGAAACCTGAAAACAGCCTGATTCCCTATTGCCGGAAACACAAAATCCACTTTCTCGCATACTCTCCGTTGGGGCGGGGGTTGTTGACTGGAAACGCCTCCACCGAGCGCGCATTCGAACCGGAAGATGACAGAAAATACTGGAAACCGGAAAAAATAGCAGATATCAACCGTAAACTTGCCTCCCTTGCATCAATTGCAGAACGGTACGGCATCGGAATCCCCGCATTGATTCTGGCCTGGACGCTGAACCAGCCCGGCATCTCAGGTGCGATCGCAGGCGCCAGAACCCCTGGACAGGCAAGAACGAATGCAAAAGCTGTCTCTGTTCAACTGACATCGGATGAAATTACCTTCATCTCCGGCCTGTTTGCCCGTTGAATATGGTGGAAGAAGCGTTTGCCCGGTTTGGGACGTGGTTCCGTCTTCTTGGAAGGGAACCCCTACTGTCGACGTCAGTCTGGAGTAGGGAACTTTTCCCTAAGCGCCCCTTTTAAGCAAGCTCAACGACCACTCTGCATCAAGTTTGGGATATGGTTCCATCCCCTTCTTAAAGATTAGTCTGTTTCGATGTCCGGCGCTTTACCAGCGCATTTCTATACTGTACAATCCAAGCAAAGGAGGGCAAGTTATGGACTGGACGGCGTTGCAGATAAATCATCCGGACCTTTGGAAGTATGCCGTGATCCCCATTTTGATCTGCCTTGCAAGGGTGATTGACGTGACAATCGGTACCGTTCGGATTGTATTTCTTTCCAAGGGGATGAAACGTCTTGCGCCTTTTCTGGGATTCTTCGAGGTGGTCATCTGGCTGCTGGCCATTGCCCAGGTTATGAAACATATGGACAGCTGGATCAATTATATTGCTTATGGCATGGGTTTTGCCCTTGGAAATTACTTAGGGATGGTGATTGAAGAAAAACTCTCCATCGGATATGTTCTACTGAGAATAATCACAAAGAAACCGGCTGATTCATTGATTGAGCAGTTTCGTAAGCAGGGGATGCACCTGACATTTGTGAAAGGGACCGGACTGAACGGGCCCGTCCAGGTGCTTTTTACGATTATCCGGCGAAAGATGTTCTCCTCACATCTCAAGCTGATCCGCCAATATAATCCTGAAGCCGTTTATTCAGTTGAAGACGTCAGGTTTCTGAGTGAGCATGCGGTGGTTGGCGAGGTCCTTTCTCCATCCAGACCGGGCAGAAAACTGTTTCGCTTCCATCGAAAAGGAAAGTAGGGGCAAAATGTGGCATCAGCGTGGTTAACGATCTACAGATACGGTGACGGAAGTAGCCCATAGTCGGTTTGATGGTCGCGCGGAATGAATAAATTTGGGTGCATTTTGATATTAGAAAGAGAAAAGGGGCGTCATGACCGATCATAAAACTGACCGATCATAAAACGCCGGAATGGCTGTTGGAAACGCAGAATGAGAGCTGGGAACCGGAGATCATTGTTTCCGGTATTACCCTGACATTTCTTTTCCTTTTGCCCAGGCATATTTACAATTTCTGTGCCATGCTGATTCAGGATCATGGTGTGCTGGAAATCCTGGGACAAACCTACTACCTGACCAGTATGACAGTGTTGACGGGTCTGAAAATTGTCCTGATTGTTCACCTGGCTTTGGGGGTTATTGGACCGGACTTGTTGGGCTCAGCTATGTATTCTCCATGGCATCAAGCGTGAGAACCTGATAAAAACACAGCAGCAGCTTCATTTGAAAAACCTGAAGAGGCGAATTCCAATTCAAAGTGCGGCACTTTGCTCTCGAAAGAAGACCTCATGCGGGGTCTGATAGTCGAGGCATTTCCTGGGTCGATGATTGATCAATTGAACGGAAATAGCAAATGATTCGTCTGAAACCTTGCTGAAGTCGGGCCTCTTTGGATGGAATTGACGAACTAGACCGTTGGTATTTTTATTGGTTCTCCGTTGCCAGGCTGCGGTTGGATCTGCAACATAAACAGTGAGACCTGTTGTTTTCTGAACCTCTTTGAGTCTGGCAAATTTCCTTTCATTGTCCAGTGTCAGAGTATGGCGATATGCCTTTGGCACCTTCCAGAACAAGCGGGTAATTGCTTGCACCAGAGTCTGGGATTTTTTGTTTTGAACCGTCCTTTTTGTAATTGACACGGGCAGTCTTGTGCCTTATAATATACTCAATATTGTATTTGTAGGAATCCATCAACCAAGGAGGCGCTAAGTGAAGTTCAAATTTCCGCACACGTATCCCCTGAAGAATGGTCAGACGGTCACTATTGATCTGCTGAAAAGCTCCGATTACAAGGATGTTCATAATTTTTTTGGACGTTTAACGGATAATGACCGGGAGTACCTGAAATATGATGTCAGCAATCTGGAGTTTGTCAGGGACCGCATGGCAGGTATTGATCAGAAAACTCGCATTTCAATCAGCGCGCGCAATGCTGATGGTCTGATTGTGGGGGAGTCCACAGTGTACTGGACGCAGTTTGGCTGGAAATCTCATATCGGCAAACTTCGGATTGTGGTCGACAAAGATTACCGTGGTTTTGGTTTGTCCCGCTATCTTGCCCAATTGATCTTCTTTAAGGCACAGCAGTTGGGTCTTTCCAAGATTATTGCTGAATTTGTGCCGCTTCAAGCGGCGGCGGGGCACATCCTCGGCGAATTAGGGCTTAAAAAGGTGGCAGTTCTGCCCGGGTTTGCCATTGACAAAAAAAACAATAAACATGACATTGTCGTAATGGCTGCGGATCTGGAAAATCTCCTGGAAAAATATGAAAATATGATCATGGATGATGAACACAAGGGTGGCTGATTTATAGAGGAAGTGACGGTAG
>PFTO01000101.1:0-2859 GCA_002789615.1 Acidobacteria bacterium CG_4_9_14_3_um_filter_49_7
AACTTCGGTTTGAAGTTACAGTCTTGAGATTGAAAGCCAATTACTGCAAACTTTCCGGAAAAGCCTTTGTTGGTGATAAACTTGTAGCTGAAGCTGTTTTTTCCTCCGCTCTTTCGGTAAAATGATTGCGTAAGAGAACAGTATATCTTTCTTGGCAAATATAGGGAGGAAACTATGATCCATCCGACAGCCTTAATCGGTCATGACGTTGAAATTTCAGAGAGCGCCACTATCGGTCCATTTTGCGTAATCGGGGACCATGTGCGGATTGGAGACTATACAACACTCAGCGCATCAATTCAAGTTGGTGACCGTACAACCATCGGAAAGAACAATAAGATTTACCCATTCTGCTGTATCGGGTTCCCGCCTCAGGATGTCAAGTACCATGGCGAACCGACTGAAACAATTATTGGAGACGATAATCTCATCCGGGAAAACAGTACAATTCACAGAGGAACAACCACTGGTCGTGAAAAAACAGTTACGGGCTCTGGAAACTTTCTAATGGCCTATTCGCACATTGCCCACGATTGCCAGGTAGGGGATAACAATATTTTTGTGAATGCCGCCACCCTGGGTGGTCACGTCACTGTGGGGAATCATGTATATATTGGCGCCTACTCAGGGGTTCATCAATTTTGCAGAATCGGCGACCATGCGTTTATCGGGGGCTACTCCGTCATTACCCGGGATGCCCTTCCTTTTGTGAAAACAGTCGGTAATCGTGCAAAAACATACGACATTAACACAATGGGTCTGGAACGAAAGGGTTTCCGACCGGAAGTCGTCACGGCGCTAAAGAAGGCATACCGAATTCTCCTCAGACGACAACTCCAACTGGCGGAAGCACTCAACGAAATGAGAAAAGAATTTCCCAGAATTGATGAAGTTCAGTATTTTGCAGATTTTATTGAACACAGCGAGCGTGGTATCTGCCGCTGATTTCTTCTCTGAACCGACAGCAAATACAGAAAAATGGCGGCCCCCGCTCGTTTCAACACCCGGATGGGACATGGCAGAGGTGACCCAGGCTCACAGGCTTACTCTCCTCATCCGGACAGTCTTCCAGGAGTCCGGAAACTGACATACCGTTTACTCCAGGCGGTTTAAAGGCCGGCACCACCTCACACATAGGTTCCAGCACAAAACGTCGAGCAGAATATGCAGCATGGGGTACAGTCAGCGTATTGGTTGCAATCATGCTCCTGCCAAAGAAAATCAAATCAATATCAATCATGCGAGGCCCTTTCTCAACCGTACGAACGCGGCCCATTTCGCTTTCAATACTGGAAATCAATCGCAAAACCTCAAAGGGGGAACACTTCTGACACGTAAATTTACCTGCAACATTGACAAAATCAGGCTGATCTTTCAGCCCAACTGCTTTCGATTCATAGCAGCTCGAGATTGCCTCACATTTGAGCCCTGAACTTGCCAGCCGATCAAGAGCTTCTTGAATCTGCCCTGCTCGATCTCCCAGATTACTACCCAATGCCAGTATAACTTCCGTCATAAGCCCTCCTTGCGGCATTGTAACACAACAAGCCGACATCTGTTCAAAACTAGTAAAACATGCTACCATTGCAGACATGGGCAGCGATTATGAATTTGACCTCACAAAACTTAAAGAAGAAGACCTGAACCATACGGAACTTCTGAGTAAAGCGAAAGAAATCCTGGATACACATCATTTCCCCTTCACCTCAGTGCTCATTTTGGATGACAGAAAGTTTGTACTCGGAAGAACAGGAAAGCAGAAAGTTTTTATAGAACCGCTTGCCGGAATTTCCAGCCTTTTATCCAGTCGCGCAACGTTCGCGCAACTTCAGAAGAACACGCTTACACGTGTTCGAGGACTCAACCACAATGTACGCGGACCTCTCAGCGGAATTCGCAGCCGTCTGGAACTACTGATGAGGGAATTGGAGGAATCACCGGAGCTCGCACAAAATGATGCTGTTCAAATCCCCGCTTCAAGGTTCAAGGACACGTTCCATAAGATTCTCCAGTCAACAGACAATCTCCAAAAACAGCTGACGGACTTTGAACAGGTGCTTTCGTGGCTTGATCCTGCACAGGATGTCACAATATTGTTACCCGGACAAGTGCTCGAGACAATCCGCCAATACATGGTTACCGATCTTTTTGTGAAACGGAAAATTCAGATCATACTCCAACCTCAACCTCCGCTGAGAAGTATTACAATCCATCCCATTTTGTTTGTGGAACCTGTCTTGCGGATTCTTGATAATGCAGTGGAATCTCTCCGTTCACAAGAAGGCGGAACCATTCATATCACCGCTTCTTCTTCCGGGAGTGATTGTGTCCTTGAAATCAGAAATGATGGGCCTAAAATTCCAGACGAATTTCTTGACAAGTATCTGTATGATCCTGGAGTTGGACGCTTTGAATACGGGTTGGGCATGGGCTTGAGTTTCAGTAAATGGCTGATAGAAATTTCCGGAGGAGACCTGACTCTTCTGGAAAACAGAGACTCCAGAGTCAATTTCCGCCTCAGATACCCCAGAAGGCCATGAAACACCTCGAATCCGACACATACTTTATGAAACTGGCACTGGAACAGGCGGAACTGGCCTTTCAGGCCGATGAAGTACCAATTGGAGCCATAATAGTTGGAGAAAATGGTCTCATCTGCGGGAAGGGGTACAATTCTCCTATTTCATCAAATGACCCCACAGCCCATGCCGAAATCATGGCGATTAGGGATGCCGGGGAATTCTTAAAAAATTATCGTCTTGCAGGATTATCCCTTTATGTCACTTTGGAACCATGTATAATGTGCTTTGGCGCAATGGTTCATTCTCGGATTTCCTGCCTTGTGTTTGGTACGCTGGA
>PFTO01000101.1:2879-8597 GCA_002789615.1 Acidobacteria bacterium CG_4_9_14_3_um_filter_49_7
ACCTGAACCACACCTTCACCATCGATGGACCCATCCTTGAAAATGAATGTGGTTCAATTCTGACGGAGTTTTTTAGAAACAGGCGCTGACAAAGCGGAGGGGTGCCGGAGTGGTCGAACGGGGGCGACTCGAAATCGTCTGTCCGTTAGCGCGGACCGTGGGTTCGAATCCCACCTCCTCCGCCATCTTTCTTCAGACAAGTTTGAGTAGAAGGCAAGTTTGAGGTTGAGCGAGGACAGGGAAAGAGAAGTTTAAGTCTAAGTCCAGAATGGGAAAATATAGGGGAACAGACACTTCCCTGATTTTTCTGTCCACTCGCACTTGCACTTTACAGTTTTCTGTAATGAATCAGTAATTTGATGGGACTTCGACTTCGGCCAGCGCTTCCAGTCCTTCATGGCCGACAGGCTGTACAAGAGTGGAGAGGGGCACAATTTCAAATGCCGACTCGCTTTCCCGAAGTTTCTTTGCCAATCCAGCGTGAATTTCGTGGCCCGCACGATGTGCCACCACATGACCCCGTAAAGTGTAGCCCAACAAGCCCATATCACCCATCACATCCAGTATTTTATGACGCACAAATTCGTCTTTAAAGCGCAGATGAGAATTCAGAACACGGTCCGTGTCAATTACGATGGCATTATCAAGTGAACCACCCAGTGCAAGGCCATTTTTTCTCAACATTTCAACGTCTTTCAAGAATCCGAATGTACGAGCGCCGGACACTTCATTTTCAAATGTCTCGGCATCATCGATCTCAATTGTTTTCTTCTGGGACCCCACAACCGCGTGGTCAAATTCAATGGAATACGTGATCTGATAATTCTCTGATGGGTATACAGATACTCTTCGGTCTCCCGTGGCAAAATGAACCGGCTTCACGATATTCAGGACTTTCTTTTCAGCATCACCGTGGCGAACCCCTGCTTCGTTGATAAGATAAACAAAAGCGGAGGCACTGCCATCCATGATGGGGACTTCTTCGGCATCAATATCTACATATAAGTTGTCAATACCCAGTCCAATCAGAGTACCCAGAAGATGTTCAGTGGTCGCAATAGATACGCCATTACGGCTGAGATTGGTGGCATAGCTCAATCTGGAAGCATATTTGATATCCGCTTTTATGGGGTAGTAATTTAAATCCACACGACGGAATACAATCCCGGTATTATCCGGGGCTGGCGTTAATGCCAATTGTACCTTCTTCCCGGAATGTAACCCGATTCCTGAGCAACTGACCTGTGTAGCTATCGTTTTCTGCTTGAACGTCAACATAGATATATTTAGTAAGCAAGAACGGTGCCAGAAACTGGCACCGTTCTTTTCTTACATTTACATTACAAATTTCAGATATTGTGTGGCTAATATACCACACAAGTTTCTAAAAACTCCACACTTTATTGAAGTGCGTTTACCCCATATGAATACATAAAGTTCTGACCACCGGAAATCTCAAATCCAAGAATAGGCACATTAGAAGTCGCTTTGATCCATCGGATGTCATCCGTAGTTGTTGAAAAGATGTCGTTCTCACCCGTTCCACCCACTACTGAGACAACACGCTTTCCGGCACCGAGAATCTTTGTGGTATGAGCTACCTGTTCACCCAACGCATTATAACCGTTAATGGTTACACTTGCAGTACTTCCGCTGGCGTTCAGGAGAACAATACCGGACCACACTTTTGACGTCAGTTTGGGTGTGTACGGGTATACCAGACTTGTTCCGGCCTCCGAAGAAGGCTGTGCCTCAATACCGGAAAGAGCATCCTTCGAACTTGCATCACCGGAAGAGTCTATGCCAAAAAGCTCATAACCGGTGACCGGGGCATCAGCTGTAATCTTAATCCAGCTGACACCATTCGGGTACTCTCCATCGCCCCAGAAGGACTGCACCAGTTTCGCCAGTTTCTCTCCTGCAGTCATCGTAAACGTAGCCGTGGCCAATGCAGTACCATTATCATCATATGGTGTCATGGTAATGCTGACAGTGCTGGCATTGGGGTTATTCAATGCAATACCCGTCCACCACAACCAGCTCGTGTCAACATGTGGAATGATGATCTCTTCCGAGGTTTCGCCGTTCAAGAGCAGACCTGCAGCCTGATTCAGATTGTCGTTATCCTGGTGAAATACCTCCATGCCTACAATCCCGCTACTGCTGGTAACCTGGCCCCACCAGTGTGAAGGTTCAGAAGAACTGAAGGGATAGGTCCCCTCATAGAGGCCGTCTATCACATTTACGAATTTAGACATTTCCATACCCGAAAAATCAGGGATAGTAAGCGCTGAACCTCCCTGAGGCGTAAACTGAACGGCCAGACTGCCCTCACCAGGGTTCACCAGCCCAATCATCGTGTCCCATTGCGTTGTCTGCTCCGCAATATGCGGAACGTAAAGACTGGTTGAGAGCGTACTGGTTCCGGGAATCGCAACCGCTGTTTTCTGGTCCCCATCCGCAGTCAGCTTCTTAATCTCCGCGAACGCCTTTACCTCGCGGCTCGACGTTACAACTGCCCATCCGTTGTCGGATGGATAGAGATTGTTGTCAGCCGGGAAAATCCGCCAGCCATTTGCTTTCAATGTCCATTCTATCGGTGTTTGAACAACCTGTCCCCCTTCCGTCTTCTTGTAGAAAAGAACGACGACTTTTGCAGGTGAGGAGCTTGGGTTCACAACATAAACGTTGGTAAGGTATTCTTCTTCCCGGTCGAAATCGGTAAGAGTCAAGGGGATATAGACTTTGTTCGTGTAAGTGGGGATATTGTACGGATCCGTCGCATTGACGGGATCTGTACTTGGGTTGGCATTCAATTCATCTCCGTCATTCACGCCATCACCGTCTGTGTCGGCAACAAAGGGATCAGAATGTACAAAAATCTCATCACTCTTCTGAACTCCATCCGCATCATCATCAGAGAGGTTGGAAACGGGAAGAGCTGCATCATCCCTGAAACGGCCGAAATATGGGATTGTATAGGTGTTCCCGTAGTTATCATACAATTCGACATAACCTTGCACATCACTGTACACAGGTCCCTGATAACTGACATTCAGGGTAATGGTTCCGGATTCACCGGGCGCCAGGTTGATATCCGCCGACGACGCCAGCGAGGCACTCACCTGGCTATTGTCCACCAGTTTAGTCATTGAAGGGGAAAGCGTGAGATCGCTTCCGCTTATATTTGTGACTGTCACGTCCGCGCTGACATTTTCAGCAGCCTTTGCCGAAGTCACAGTTACTTTTCCGAAACCGATGGAGTTCGGTACAACCGTAATGTGCGTTAGCATAGCACGTTCCATGTTTACGCGACCGGATCCAGCGAAAACAGGTGCGGCAAGCCCGCCTCGATAGACCAGATAATCCAGCCCCCTTTCCGTCTGGAAGTAATTCTGCGTAAAATCAGCCGTACAGCACAGTACGCCCTTCAGCTCAGCAGCATTGAGAGTCGGGTGTAGTTGCTTCAGAACCGCCATATACCCGGCCGTCAACGGGGAAGAAAAGCTGGTCCCGGCTGCGAAAACAGTAAACCCACTCTCATCGTACATTGTATTTGTATCATCGTTGTTGGTCTGAGTGGCCAGCGTCAGCTGGTTTCCCACAGCCGCCACATCCGGCTTCAGGTTGTAGTCAATTGCGGTGGGCCCAAAAGAAGAAAAACTGGATTTGTAGCCGGAACTCTGGACCGGGTATGTAGCACTGCCAAAAGAAGCCTCAACATCATCACCATTATCCAGCATCTGGATAATCTGCTGCGCTTCTTCCAAACGGATGAAATAGCCGGGGATCGTAATGGGATAATCTCGTACACACTCCAGAGAGCTCACGTCCATATTGATTATTCCACCGGACTGGGTTCCATCCGGTGAGGTAGTTCCATCTGCAAGATAGTTGTAGACAATTACACCGATGGCTCCCGCCTGCTCCGCATTGTATATTTTCTGGCAGAAGTTGCAGGTACCCCGCTTGATCAGCGCGATCTTGCCGGTCAAATTTACAGAGCCGAAGCTGCTGCATCCCAAAGCGTCCACTCCGAGGTCTTCAATATTTACTACCGGATATGGCCCGAATTGACCCAGATTTTGAGAAACTTTGTTATCTGTTCCGTATATAAAGGTCTGGAGACCTTGTGGAACAACGGCAGTGGAGGAACTGATCGCTCCGATGGTTCGCAAGGTTCGGCCATTATCCACTGCTCCCACCGTGACCGCACTGGGCGCAATACCCGGCGTCCCAACACTCTGCTCGGCAAGCCGGAAGGTTTCCCATTTCGGGGCTCCATCCGCATCCTCTTCCACATAGTAGCCTTCGTTGCCGGATGAAATACAGACCATGGTTCCAGCTTGGACTGCAGTTTCAATCGCGTCTACCTCTGTATCACCGTCTATACCCATTGCGGTTCCACCGAGGCTCAGGTTGATCACATCCATACCATCCGCAACGGCCGCATTGATTCCGGCAATAATTGACATCTGAGGGGCGCCCGGTTGGCCTGTCGTTGTATCGTTACGGTTGAAAACCTTGTAATTCCCGATATAGGCGCCGGAGGCGCTTCCTTTCAGTGTGAAAGAATAAGCGCCATATGTCATATCTACTTCACGACCGGCAGCAGCCGAAGCAGAGGCACTGCCATGACCAAAATGGTCATTGGCGTTACTGTCGTCTCCGAAGTTCTTTGCGACAATCACTTTGTTGTTTGTTAAAGCAGTATCACTGTTGCCACCGGGGTCGAATCCTTCCGGATAGGTGTAACCGGTATCATCAAACATAGGGTTCGTGATATCAATACCGGTATCAAGAATACCAATCTTCATTCCTTTGCCGGTTTCACTGGGCGAGAGGTTCAGATGATCACGAAGGATGTTCATTCTGGATATGCGATCCGCCATGTCCAGGGTCAGATGATATTTGACCTTGTTCTCTTTCACCAGAAGAACACCGGGATGAGACGATACTTTTTCCACATCCTTTTCGTCAATGGACACAAGAACTGCATTTGCCACCAAAGCCACACTCATTTTCACTTTGCCCTGCAGTTTCTTTTCCACGAAACTTTGAAGCTCTGCCTGCTGATCAAGCACCTCTTTCATCTGCACTGATGCGGCCTTGCTGCGCAGGTTGGTCTTCACAACCTTTGCAACCGGGGCTTTTTTCAACACGACAATGTAATCTTTCACGGCCGCCTTTGCCGATACAACGGTAAACCCAATCCCTAATACCAGAAAAAGAAATCTCCTCATATTCACTTTCCTCCTATTGAGAACATCTAAATCATTTCTGCTGCATAGATTTAAGTGCGGTTATAAACTGCTTGCATTCCTCAGCATGTTTACCGGTCGGTTCTATTTCCAGGTACTTCTGAAGATTTTCAATACTTTTTGCGTAATCTCCGCCTCTCATAAAGCATACTCCCAGCTGGTAATAACTGTCTGCAAATTTCGGATTCGCACTGATGGCTTTACCAAGAAGCTCCTTTGCCTTCGTGTCGTCCCCCGCATTGATTGCTTCAGCCGCCTGGTTGTAATATTCACCGGCCGACACGGAACCCCTGCTTTCCGCTTCTTTCAGATATTTCTGGTAGTTCTTGGTATCGCCTTTTCGTTTGTACAGCTCTGCCAGCATCGAATAAGCGCTGTCCATGTCGGGGTTCACCTGGAGTGCCCTAACCAGGTACTTCTGGGCTTTGTCCAGATTGTTATTTTTCAGTTCAATTCT
>PFTO01000022.1 GCA_002789615.1 Acidobacteria bacterium CG_4_9_14_3_um_filter_49_7
GTTAGGGCTGATATTCCCTGACAATCCCAGGTTCTGCTCTTTCATAATGTCCTGCAACCTGGACCGTTCAAATACACGGAAATTGCCCTTCTCAACCAACGCCGTAGTAAACAAGTCCACCAGCGCGGCAGAAATTTCGCGCTTATGGGGCCGAAAACCCGACCATAAGCCTGCCTCGTCCACAGGGAAATCAATAATGGCCACTCTGGGACGCTCATCTTCTGCCTTGACAAAAGACACGCTGCCCGCAACTAGAAGTACAAAAAGTACGAAAGCAATTTTTTTCATATGCTACTCCTTTTCTTGCTCTGAAAGCTTAATACAACTAAATTACTATCCTTCGGGAAGATATGATTTGACGCAGCTCACATCCCCGCCTTTTAGTTCAAAGAAGCTTTCAGATCCTTCCCCACTTTGAAGTAGACAATAGTTTTCGGCGGAACATCTACCAGTTCTCCGGTCTTTGGATTTCGGCCTTTTCTTGCACGACGCTGACGGAGACGAAAACTGCCGAATCCGCGCAATTCAATCCCTTCTCCTCCCTTCAGCGATTCGATGATGGATGAGAAGAAAACGTTCACAGTCCGTTCTGCTTCCTTCCTGGAAAAGTCCAGCTCGGTAATTAGTTTGTTTACAAGGTCTGCTTTCGTCATAAATCCCTCCCCAATATTTTGGAACCTTTTCTCTAATTTACGGCTGATCGTCCGTAAAGTCAAGTATTTATCTGCTACTTTGGCAACTTATTCAGCACTTTTTCCGCTTTTTCCTTTGTGTCGGCAAATTGTTTTGCGCGCTGGAAGGCAATTCTCGCCTGTTTTGGCTGGTTAAAATTTAGATAACTCCAGCCCAATCGGTAATAGATATCTCCGCTTTCCAGTCCAAGGGCGAGGCACCGTTCATAAGCAAATGCAGCATCTTTAAACTTTCCCACTTCGTCACACACTTTTCCAAATAACAGAAAATAATCAGCTGACAGATTGGGCAAATCCTTGCATTTTACCAACACCTGAAAGGTCTGCTGAAATTTTGCCATCTTAAAAAACTCTTCAGCATTCGACATGCAATCCTGTTTCTGAAAGTAGTTCTCATAATCCTGCCCCATATCACCCGCCAGGTTATCCAGCATCCGCTGGATGCGAGGTTTGTCGTCCGGTTTTACAACGTTCAGAAGCTTTCTTGCGTAGTAATATGCCTCCAGTCGGTTATTTTCCACCTTCAGGTAACTTTCGCTTAAACGCGAATAGGCCTCCGGGCGGGAAGGATCAAGCTCAATTGCCTTTTTCCACCATTCCCGTGCAGGTTTGAGGTCACCTTGTCCAACCGTCAATTCACCGAGCCGAATATAGGAAAGATAGTCGTTGGGATGGTATTTCAAAACTTTACTGTATGTTTCTATAGCATCCGGTATGGAATTTAATGCCACCAGATATTCTGCCTTTAAAACCTGAATATCCAGATCCCCCGGTTTCTCTGCAGCCGCCTTTTCAATATACGCATAGCCCTTCGCGGGTTCCTTGTTTTCCATGAAGCACACAGCCGCGTGGTAGAAAATGGCCACATCAATATTGTCATGCTTCTTGTTTTTTTCAAAAAACTTCAGATACAAAGGGATAGCTTTATCATACTGGCTCTCTCCGTAGAGCGCTTCAGCTTTTTTCAGATATTTCTCTCCCTTCAGATTCATGGAAGAGGATATCTTCTTAAAAATAGACGACTGGGCATTGACCGCCATCACCATTACCAAGGTCCATACAACTACAGTTCTCATTTTTCGCAATCTGCTATCCTCTTCAGTGCTTTCTTGTACAAGGGGTTTTCTTTCGGGACCATCAGTATCACCTGTTTGAAATAAAACACCGCTCTTTTACAGTCGTTGTACTGAGTTTGCTCAATATATCCTTTATTGTACAGTTCCTGGCCTTTGTTTTCGATGTCCAGCTTCATTGTAGCGGCCGTCTGCATACCGGGTTTTGCATTAAGAATTTTTATCAGGTAATTGTATGCCGCCGCATAGTTCTGTTCCCTGTACAGAGAAGTCGCCTTGTTCATATAATAGTCCACCATCATCGACATGGAATCCCTTTCTATCTTTCCGTCTTCTCCATAAAGGTTTCGTTTGGATATCTCAAACACTTTCTCAAACATGGGGACGGCCTGGGAAACCTTACCCTGCAACACCAGTTTCTTTCCGTTTTCATAATTTTCCCGTACCTGGTTCATATATTCTTTCAGGTGCAGGACCCTCGAAGGAACCTTCAGATTTTTCTCAAAATAGGCATTGGAGGCCTGAAAAATGCTGTCCAGAGCATCCACGATACGTCCATTCAGATACAAATCCTTCGCCTTTTGCAATGAGATTTCAGCCTTCCGGTTTGCTGCCCTTTGTTTACTGATGTATGCCGAACGTGCTGAAAGTCGCTTCTGGAATGTTTTGTATTTCTGTTCTATGTCCGTGTATTCATCGGCAATTTCCTTATTATCCGGAAATTTTTCCTTTAAATCCCCTGCCAGCTTAAACGCCGTTTCAAAATCGCCATCGCCCAATTTCCCTTGAATTTCTTCTCCCTGTTTGTCAATGTAGGCGGATCCTGCATCCTTCAATGTCTGTTGTCCCCGTTTTGAATAGATGGATTCCGGGCTGATTTGACTCTGAAGCTGACGTGCAGCTGCAAAATCATTCGCTTGAGCCTGTTTATTCATGTCAAGAAATTTCGCGCGATTCTCAATTTCCATTTTGGCCTCTGCCAGCTCTTTATCCGCCCCCTGCAACTGAAAGCTCTGTATCAGTTCCACGACCTTGTCCCAGTCCTGATTCTCGAGTGACAACCTTACCTCTTTCATGATTTCTGCCCGGGTCAGGCGATTCCCTTTTTGCGCAGGTTCGCCAGAGCCGCCAGATGGCAATACCATCAGCAGGATCAGCAGGAACAGCAACACGCCACCAACACCGATCAGCAATTTCTTTTTGCTGTCAAGCCCGCCACCGCTGCTTTTCCCTTCTTTCAAATCATCAAAGGAAAAGAGCTTTCCTGGTGCCAGATAAACTGCGGAGACATCTCCGAAACGCAGGAGGTCACCGTGGCGCAAGGTGTGATGTGTGACCTGCTTATCCCTGACAAAAAGACCGTTTGTGCTATTTTCGTCATCAACAGAAAAAGACTTATCGCCCGTTCGAACAAATCTGGCATGGATCCGGGAAATGGATACATCATCAATCTGAATATCACTGTCCGATTCCCTGCCTACCTGCATTTCCGCTTTTTCAAGACTGAACTCTTTCGTCGGGTTCAGGTCGGAATCCAATAACACCAAACGTGGTGTGATTAATACGTTTTTCATTCCGAAGAGGATCGTCTTATTCGCCGAACAGGGAGCTGATGGCGAAGCATCCCCTGGTCCAGGCGTTTGTTGCAGCATGGGGATATCCGGCACTTCAGTGATGTCCACCATCACTGTGCCTTCAGCTGGTTGCTCAGGTTGAGGGGATGGTTCAAAACCACTCGGTTCCTGTTCGCATTCCATTAGAAATTCGATGGAACCAAAGGCGATCCGATCACCACATGCGACTATCGTTCGTTCTGTCAATTTCGTGCCATTTACAAAAACACCGTTGGTGCTGTTCAAATCTTCAAGGGCAAGGTCTCCGCCCACGTATTCCAGAACTGCATGGTAGGAAGACACGTTTGGCAGGGGTATAATCAAATCATTGTCCCTTTTTCGTCCCACTGTGATTCGGCTATGGTCCGCCGTCAACTCAAAACTGGCACTTTCCTCCAGTGTGGAACTGAGCGGTCTGAATACTATTTTCATTTTAATTTTGCCATCCTGAATGAAGCCGTGCGGTAAATCAGCGACGATTCATCCGGTATCATTGCCTGAATTGTCTCATACACGCGTACTGCGCCTTCTTTATCATTATCACTTTCAGCCAGCCATGCCTGCTGAAACAATTCTTTCAACTTCTTTTTCAACTGTTGCTCTGTCTGGACAATTTCAGGATTGAGTTCATCCCAGAGTGGCGGTCTGGGTTCAATTTCCATAATGCTTCCCTTTGCCCGGTAAAAGTACAACAACGCAGTAAACTCAGCGTCAAGGTTAACTTTGCTCATTTTCAGCTTTTCCAGCCCCAGTTTGTAATAGGAGTTTGCCTGCTCCAGGTTCTTCCTGTCATCGATCTGATCCCTCACCTGTTGCCCGAGCTTCAGAAAATATGTATTCAACATCCCTGCACGCATTGGCGCAGGTGCATTTTTCTTCGTCCCATTTGAAGGCAGAAGCAGCAATATCAGTAGAATCAAGAGGACTCCTCCACCAACTCCCCCTATAATCATCTGTTTCTTCGTGAAAGGCAGCTTGCTGACTCGAGCTGCATCCAGTTCCTCTCGGGTTATCATCATGGTTTTGTTACCACCGATCTCCTCAACAGGGCCACTCTCCGGTGTTGCAGCAGCACCTTCTGTATGCACGATAATTTTATAATTGCAGAAAGAGATTTCCGCCTTGTGCCTTAATGGAACAGCAGAAGACAGCGCCTCACCATTCAGAAAAGTGCCATTCACGCTCCCTTCATCCCGCACATAGACTTGGCCATCCTGCTCAAATATTGTAAGGTGAAGGGACGACACCATCAGATCATTGACAATCAAATGACAGTCTGTCCCTCTGCTGATGGACATAACACCGCCGGTCAACTCAAATTCGCGGTCTTTCTTTTCGTTCACATAGAAAACTATTCTAATACTCATTTTTCCCGATTATATTACCTTTCTGAGATACGTTCAAGTGCTTTGTTTTCTTTTATGAGCCCTATTCCCTCCACGACAGCCCATGCACCTGAGCACGAGAACAGACGAAAAGGAGGAACATTCTTCGCTCTTAATACCAGTCCTTCCCTGTCAACGAAAATTGCGTCTATTGCAAAGGCCATGAAAAACGTATGAATGGAATCACACGGCACAATCCGGTACGCTGAATCTGTTTCACTTCGAACGCCGAGCATGCCCCTGGCCCTTGTCCATATGGTATGGCAGGAAACCAGCGGCCGCTTCACAACAGAACCGTCATCATAAAAGAAGGAAATTGTGTCTATACCCACCCGCACGTACCTTTCTTAACCAAGCAGTCAATAACTAAAACAGCTCCCCTCTTGTCCATTTCACAATGATGCCACCAAAAAGAATCAGTATGGTACAGAACAATATAAACACCAGCGGAAACATAATTTTGACCGATGCTTCTCCCGCGGCCTTCTCCGCCTTCTGTGACCGCATAATCCGCAGAGATTCCGCCTGTACTTTCAACACCTGAGCCACCGGCGTACCCATCTTCTCCGCCTGAACAATGGCTGAAACCACACTGTTCAAAGCTTCCACATCTGCGCGCCTGGCCATATCATTTAAAGCGTCCCGTTTGGTCTTACCCATCCGTACTTCCTGTAGAAACTGGAAGAATTCTTCAATCAGCGGGCTATCTGTGGTATCCCGTTCCACCATCCTTCGAATTGATGAAAGAAAGTCCATCCCGGCTTCAACTGCCATGGTCAACACATCCAGTTTATAAGGCAAATCCTTGTAAATGCCGATTTTGCGCATATCTGACTGATTGGCCAGGAAAAAGTACGGGAATACGTTACCCACAATCAAGGCAATCACCAGGAAAACCGGGTTCGCACCCCCGGTCAAGGAATAGTTGAAAAAAGCAGCAAATAATGTGATCAAGACAGAAAGCATGCTTGTAAACCCGATGTATTCA
>PFTO01000001.1 GCA_002789615.1 Acidobacteria bacterium CG_4_9_14_3_um_filter_49_7
TTAAGTAAACGCGGGGAGTTGGCCACTCGTCGTTACATTCTATCCCGACTCCTTCGCCCACGCAGAACATCCTCTTCCCATCCGGTCGGAAAACAGAACACTGAACGCCTCTTTATTTACTTAACCTCAACCTCAATCTTGCCTTTTGCTTGTCTTTCAGAAAATATCTTTCACCAGATCCGGGATGTCGCTGCCGTCTTCAGCAACAGTAAGGACTTCCGGGCCGTTCTCTGTAATGGCGACAGTATTTTCGAACTGGGCCGACCATTTTCCATCCTCGGTGACCACGCTCCATCCATCTTTCAATGTGCGGCAATTCCGCTTCCCTTCATTGAGGATGGGTTCGATGGTGATGACCATGCCGGGTTCCAGTGTAATCCCCCGTCCGGGCTTACCGAAGTGTAGGACTTCCGGATCCTCGTGGAGCTGGCGCCCGACACCATGACCAATGTATTCTCTCACAACGGAAAAACCATTTGTCTCAGCATAATTCTGGATGACATGGCCGACATCACCCAGACGATTCCCACGCTGGCATTGTTCAATGCCCAACATCATGGATTTGTAGGTAACCCGAACGAGTTTTCGTGCCGCCTCGGAGATTTTTCCAACTGGAAAGGTGCGGGTAGCATCCCCATGGAAACCATTTTTCAATGCGCCAACGTCCACTGAGATGATGTCTCCCTCTTTCAGCCGAAGATGCCCGGGAATACCATGAACCACATGGTTGTTCACCGAGGTGCAGAGAGTGTGGCGATATCCCATGTATCCCTTAAATGATGGCGTGGCCCCATGCTTTCGAATAAACTTTTCGGCAATCCTATCCAGCTCACGGGTCGTAATGCCTGGTTGAACGTAAGGTTTCAGATGCGCGAATACCATGGCAGTAATCCATCCCGGTTCCCGCATCTGCTCAATATCCTGCTTTGTCTTAAATTTGATCAAGTATTTCCTCCACTACGACCAGTCCGGGTTCCCGGTTCAGATATTCCTGAAGCTGTTCCCTGAACGGTTCCAGATTTTTTTCTTTCATCCTCAGGGAGAATATTGCACCGTTTCCATCATATTCTTCCCCTGAGATTTTTACATCCGGGAATCGGCTCACCGCCTGATACACAGACTGCGATTCCTGAAATGACACCGCACAGGATAGCACAAGCAAAGGATACAGGGTCACAACTTTTGTCTCCCTCAAGGCCATTGAGGCAGCTTCACTGTATGCGCGCACCAGACCCCCGATTCCCAGCTTGGTGCCGCCAAAGTATCGGGTGACAATCACCAACGCGTTGGTCAAGTCACTCCCCTTCAAAACCTGCAGAATCGGTTTCCCGGCTGAACCGGACGGCTCCCCATCATCGGATGCTTTTTCAGAAATGGAATGGATCCGCCAGGCGTAGCAGTTGTGGGTGGCATCGTGGTATTTCTTTCGAATGGCCGTCAGTTGCGCCTTAGCTTCTTCCTCATCCGATACCGGAATGACCGCGGCAATAAACTTGGAGCCCTTTACGGTAAACTGGGCATGGGCAGGTTCAGCTGGAACCGGTATCCCGGCCATATTGGCTCCTTTGGTACATGTCGGAGTTTTCTTTCAGATAATCTCGAATTTTCTGCATATCTTCCCACACCGGCCGCTTTCCACTTGCGTTTCGAAGGAGGTAAGCGGGATGGTATGTTGGCATTATCATAATACCGTTGATACTGTGGAATCTACCCCTCAGCCTGGATATGGATTCGGTTGTGTTCAAAATAACCTGGCTGGCATGACGTCCGAGTGTACAGATGATTTTGGGCTGGATCAGGCGAATCTGTTCCGAAAGATACGGATGGCAAGCACCTGCTTCTTCCGGCAGGGGATCGCGGTTTCCAGGAGGACGGCACTTGACGATGTTGGTAATGTATACGTCCTCACGGTCGAGTTCAATTGCATTGATAATTTTTGTAAGAAGTTGGCCCGCTTTCCCCACGAAGGGGATCCCCTGCTGATCTTCGTCATAGCCGGGGCCCTCTCCAATGAACATAAGGTCTGTATCCGGGTTTCCAGCACCAAATACTGCCATGTTCCGGCTTTTCCCCAGTCCGCATCTTTCACAGCCGGCCACATCAGCCGCCATTTCACTGAATCGGGCCACCACGTTCATAATCGTTCCCTCTGCTGGTGGCGATTCGGCAGGAGTCGAAACTGTCAGTGCATTTTTCAACTCACCCGCAAGTGCCGAGGGAATTACATCCACCCCAATATTCTGCAGGAAACGGAGGTATTCCACTGCATCATTCATCGAATAATCTCCAGCATTTTTTGCACTTTATCCACGATGTGGTATCCCAGTTTCTCCTTGCTGATTTTTTCGTAAGTATCCGTAGTTCCATCTTTTTGAACCAGAACTGCCCGGCTGGTTTCCACACCAAAACCGGAGTCCGGTACACCCACAAGGTTGCCGACAATGAGGTCCGCTTTCTTTTCTGCCAGCTTTTGCTTCGCATATTCCGTCACATTTGCGGTTTCCGCGGCAAATCCCACCAGAATTTTCTTCCCCTCATAGCGGGTGCCCAGTGTTTTCAGAATGTCCGCAGTTGGCTTCAGTTTAAGACACAGGCTGTCTTCATTTTTCTTTTTCTTTTCCTGAAGCACCGTTTCCGGCGTATAATCCGCCACCGCTGCGGCCATCACAATAATATCTGCGTCGGTTGATCGTTCCATCACGGCATTCATCATTTCTAAGGCAGTTTCAACTGTCGTTTGCCGGCAATACGCCGGATAGCGCGAACTACCGGTGCCCACTACTATTTCAACATCTGCCCCGGCCAGAGCGAAAGCAGTCGCAAGTGCTTTTCCCATTCGACCGGAAGATCGGTTGGTAATGGTACGGACCGGATCAATCGGCTCAGACGTCCCCCCGCTTGCTATCAAAACTTTCCTTCCTGAAAGCGGGCCACCAATGTGCCGGTGCAGTATAAACTCAATCATGTCGGCAACAATTTCCGCATCCGGCATCCGTCCCGGTCCCTCGGTTCCACATGCCAGGTACCCGGCGTCCGGGTCCAGCACATGAACGCCGTCGTCTTTTAACTGTGCAATATTCCGGACCGTGGCCGGGTGACGGTACATCTCGGTGTTCATGGACGGTGCCACCAGCACCGGACCGGTGCAGGCAAGATACGCAGTGGAGAGAAAATCGTCCGCAATTCCCCCGGCAAACTTGGCCAGGATATTTGCCGTTGCCGGTACCACCGCGAGAATGCCGCAAGGCTGCACGAGGCTGATGTGGGACAGTGCCCGCCCGGATTCAAACGTATCGGTGTAGGGAACCTTCCCTGTAATCGCCCCCACAGTTACCGGTGTCACAAAACGGCTACCGTTGTCGGTGAGTATGGTCTCAATCTCTCCATACCCGCGCTTCTGCAATTCCCGGATCACGCCCACCGTCTTGTAGGCGGCAATTCCACCGGAAATGGCAATGACAATTCGTTGGTCCATGTGAAGGTGGGAATTCAACTTGTCCTGCCCTTGATTATTTCAACTCGACGGGGGTCTCTTCAGCTCCGGGAAAAGTAACCACAACCTTTCCCTGTTTGATTTCTTCCAGCGCAATAAAGGTTTTCTTCTTTGCGGAAATTGTCACTTTGGGATGGGCGCCAAGGAGAAGCTGGTTCGCCCTTGCTCCTGCAATGAGAATGTAGCGGTACTTGTTTTCCACGATCCGTTGATCTTCTTTTCTTTCAGTCATCTATACCCTCCATTTGGAATACGTTTGTAAGCTGTTCAATATTCTTTACCCGGCTGACTTTCAGCCGTTGTGCAAGAACAATCCCTTTGACATCTGCAACCGCCTTATCCAGGTCATCATTCACCACAACGTAGTCGAAAGAAGCCAATGCCTGGATTTCTTCTCCCGCTGTCTTCAAGCGCTTCTGGATCTCAGCATCTCCTTCACGATTCCGGCTTTGAAGCCGTACCTTCAATTCATCCGCATCAGGGGGGATAATAAAAAGTGAAGTGTGGGGAATATCCTGTTGTTCCATCAACTGCAATGCGCCCTGCACGTCAATGTCCATAATAACATCATTGCCTTGATCCAGTAGAGAATTAACCTGTTTCCGGTTTGTCCCATACCAGAATTTACCAAAAACACGTGCATGCTCCAGAAATTCGCCTGCTTCAATCATCTCCTCAAATTCACTTTCACTTACAAAGAAATACTCCCTGCCATTAATTTCGCCTGCCCGGGGTTCCCTTGTTGTATAGGAAATGGAAAAGGACAGATTTCCGATCGCCTCCATAACATGATGAATCACAGTGCTCTTCCCGCTGCCGGACGGCGCGGAAATGATGAACAGTCCACCATTCCGATCGATTTTCATTGTTCCGCCCCCATGCTCCTGCTTGCCAGCCTGGCAATCAGCGTAGTGGGTGTGTTTACAGACTGGATGAGCATACCATTTTCCATCAGGATAAATGAACGCGTAGGTTTCCCGGCCGTGCCGTCTACCAGCTTTCCTGCTGCCTTTGCCTGCTCCTTCAATTTTCGAAGTGGCGCGGAACCAGGTTTCAGAACGGATACGATCTTCAGGCTGTTTACAAAGTTGTCGTGGCCGATTGAAAGAAACATTAACCCCTCCGTCCGCTTTCAGCCGAAATTATCAATTTTCCCCGGCTATTTTTTAAATAATGCGGAATCACTCAATATTTTGCACCTGCTCGCGGATTTTTTCAAGCTCTGTTTTCATCAGCACAACCCGATGGGCAATCAGTTCGTCTCTCGATTTGGATCCGATTGTATTCACTTCCCGGTTCATTTCCTGAAGGATAAAGTCCAGTTTCTTGCCCACAGCACCGGTTTCCTTGAAAACGCTTCTAAAGGAGGATAGGTGAGAACGAAACCGGACCAATTCCTCGGTAATATCCAGTCGATCCGCCATCAGGCCAGCTTCCTGCATGATTCGGGACTCATCCTGATACTCACGGGGCAGAAGTTCTTCCAGGCGCTCGCGAAAGGTTTCTACCTGCCGTTCCAGGAAACCTTCTCTCTGTTTTTCCACTTCTCCGAGGTTTTCCGAAAGACTGGAAAGCCGCTCTTCAAAGTCTTTCTGTAGAAAATCACCCTCTCTCTTCCGTCCCCCATTGAAGCTGACCAGTAATCGGGCGAAACCTGACAGAACAGTCTGTTTGACATCGTCCTGAAAACCACTGTCCTGTTCCTGAACCAGAAGGTTTGCGTCCCGGTTAAACAGAACAGTCATGGGTACACTGAAGCTAAGCATGGGAAACTGTTCCTTTAGTGTCTCTAACTCCGTCGCGTAGTTACTGAGAATCCCCGTGTTCACATGAGCTCCCGCTTTCCCAGGGTCATCAATTCGCAATTCCATCCAGACGGTTACCTTGCCCCTGGAGACTTCCGGCTTCAGCATGGCCAGCAGTTGCGGTTCCAAACCAACAAAACTATCCGGCAATCTAAACTGGCAGTCCAGATATCGACCATTGACGGATTTGATCCGTAATGAAACGGAGAATCCGTTTCCCACTTCTTGTGTCTCCGCAAATCCTGTCATACTTCTCATTTCAAAACTCCCAATTGTCCGCCTGCCCGGTAATGCGATTCAACTCATCTTCAAGTTCCTGTCTCTTTTGCTGA
>PFTO01000131.1:0-1682 GCA_002789615.1 Acidobacteria bacterium CG_4_9_14_3_um_filter_49_7
GGACCGCAGAGTAGTCGGGTTTTATCCCAGAGACCACCTTCTTGTCAGTGGATACATCGAAGGAGAAAGCGCACTGGCATGGCATCCGGCCATGATCTGGTTAAAAAAAGGAAAGGGACAGCTGGTACTCTACGGATTCAATCCCCAGTTCCGCGCATCCACTCCCGGTACATACAAACTGCTTTTTAATGGGCTGTTGCTGCCGGGTCTGGACTGAGAACAACAGGAGTTGGCATTGCCCCGGTTACTGGTTGATGAAAACCTGAATGCCCTTCTATGGAGGTGATTTTATGAAGAAAAAATCGGAACCTCAGAACCCATCCCGGCGCAATTTTTTGAAAAATGTCGGGGTGGGAACAATCGGCGGTGCCATCCTCACCGGAACATCCGGAAAAGCGGCATCCACGTCAACTGCCATTGAACCCGATTCCGGCCCCATTCCCTTGAGACTTAAGGTCAATGGGGACACGGTCAATGTCAGCATTCATCCGGAAACCACCCTGGTGGAGGTAATCCGCGACCACCTTGGCCTTACAGCAACCAAAATAGCCTGCAATCGCGGAGAATGCGGCACCTGCACCGTCTTACTGGATGGGAAAGCCGTGTATTCCTGTCATCTACTGGCACTGGACGCCGCGGATAAAGAAGTGACCACCCTGGAAGGACTCATGGATGGGGAGAAGCTGCATCCGATTCAAGAGGCATTTCTGGCGCAGGACGGGCTTCAGTGCGGATTCTGTACACCGGGTCAGATTATGACTGCTGCGGCCCTCCTCAACGAATATCCGGAACCCAGTGAGGAGCAGATTTCTATCGGCATGTCCGGCACTATCTGCCGCTGCGCTGCGTATCCAAATATTGCTCATTCGGTCAAGGATGCGTCCCGCCGTCTGAAGAAACCGGGAGGAAACAATGAACAGGAAAGTTGAGAAATCCCGCTTCTTCTTTGAGCAGGACATGCAGGAAACAGTGGGGGAAGTCTCCACACTGAAACCGAAGCCCTGGGGACCGGACGTCAAACTGGATGTGGTGGGAAAACCTGTCACCCGTTTCGACGGATATGACAAGGTTTCCGGTACCGCAACTTATACATTTGACATTAAATTACCCCGCATGGTCTATGCCCGCACACTGCGTAGCCCCCACCCTCACGCAAAAATCCGCGCCATCAATGCGAAAGCAGCATGGGAAGTGCCCGGTGTACTGGACATTATCAGCTCCGACAACACGAAATCCATTCCCTGGTACCGCAATACCTCAATGATTTTTGATTCTCACCTCCGATTTGAAGGGGACGAAGTGGCCTGCGTGGCTGCCGAAACCCTGAAATCTTGCGAAGAGGCACTCCGGTTGATTCAAGTGGAGTATGAAATCCTGCCCTTTGTTGTGACAGCCGGAGATGCATTGAAAAAGGATGCTCCGAAATTGTACGACAGTGGAAATGTCACGTGGGGAAAACCGGAAACGTACAAGAGGGGAGATATCAAACAGGGCCGGATGGAATCCGAGGAGCTTGTCGAAGACACTTTTTCCACATCTGTGGCCATTCATAACCCCACCGAACCCCATGGCTCCGTTGTGAACTGGGAAGGCGATAAATTAACCGTCTGGGATTCCACCCAGGCCGTGTTCAGGGTTCGGGATTCCATAGCCGCGGCTTTGAAGATTCCGGACAGCCATGT
>PFTO01000131.1:1714-1856 GCA_002789615.1 Acidobacteria bacterium CG_4_9_14_3_um_filter_49_7
TTGGCAGCAAACTCAGCGCCGGGAAATATACAGTCATGGCCGCCCTTCTTGCCAGACGGATCGGTCGTCCGGTAAAAATCATACTCGACCGCCGGGAACAGAATCTTGCAGTTGGAAATAGACCGGATTCTGTTCAGCGGCT
>PFTO01000131.1:1886-2403 GCA_002789615.1 Acidobacteria bacterium CG_4_9_14_3_um_filter_49_7
TGATGCAACCGGCGCGGGAGGGGCCTATCCCAGTAGCGCCGGCTGTTCCTGGCCCGCCCGGACCATGTACCGCTGTGCCAACATGAAAGCCAGTGATACGACCGTATATATCAACGCGGGTCCCGGACGAGCCTACCGGGCTCCGGGCCATGTCCAGGGTACTTTCGCACTGGAATCACTGATGGATGAACTGGCCGAGAAGATCGGAATGGACCCCCTCACCTTCCGGATGAAGAACCTTGCGGATACGGACCAGGTATTTAAACTGCCCTACACGACAAAGCTGCTGAAAGAATCATATGAAGCCGGTGCGAAGGAAATTGGATGGCAAAAGCGGAACCGTACACCCGGTTCAGGCGTTGGACCAGTCAAAAGAGGAACGGGTATGGCTTCCCAGATCTGGTGGGGCGGTGGTGGACCTCCTGCCTACGCGACCCTGAAATTGAACCGGGATGGAAGCGCCCACGTCATCGCCGGAACCCAGGACCTTGGAACCGGAACCTATACGATCATGGCC
>PFTO01000131.1:2428-7545 GCA_002789615.1 Acidobacteria bacterium CG_4_9_14_3_um_filter_49_7
TCCCCATGGATCGCATCGCAGTCACCCTTGGAGATACCGGCACCTGCCCCTATTGCGGGGGAAGCGGAGGCAGCACGACAGCCGCCTCCGTCACACCCGCGGTTCGGGATGCAGCTGAGCGAATGCTGACAAAACTTCGCTCTGCCGCATCTGCCATTCTTGAGGTGAGCGAAACCGATCTCAACTATGGAAAAGGCACCTTTACTGTCAAAACGGATGGTCAAAGTAAGGCCGATATCGGTACAATTATGCAAAAAATGAGGGAACAGGTTCTGGTCACCACAGGCGCCCGGAACGCCAATCCGGAAGGCTTTGCCATCAACACGTTCGGTGCTCAGTTTGCGGACGTGGAAGTGGACACATACACCGGCAGCATACGGGTGAAACGCGTTGTAGCGGCCCATGACATCGGCCGGGTTCTCAATCGCAAGCTCCTTGAAAACCAATTCCACGGCGGCATTATTCAGGGTCTGGGTTTCGCCCTGATGGAGAGCCGGGTAATCGACCCCAATACTGGAAAGGTACTAAACACCGATTTCCACGATTACAAGGTCCCGACCATGATGAACATACCGGAAATCAAGGTTATCATCGTCAGTGAAGGGGATACCCGAATCAGCGCAGTCGGTGCAAAAGGTATCGGAGAACCGGCCATGATACCCACTGCAGCTGCCATTGCCAACGCCGTTTACAACGCCATCGGGGTTCGGCTTCACAGCCTGCCCATGACACCGGACAAAGTCTTGAATGCACTGGAAGCAGCCGGGAGGAAATCATGAAGAGCTTTGAGTACCAACAACCTGCGTCCGTTGAAAAAGCATTGGAATTTGCCGCTGAAGGCAGCAGGATCAAAGCCGGGGGAACCGACCTCCTGGGTTTGATGAAGAATGAAATTGAATCACCCGGAACCATTGTCAATCTCAGTGGCATAGAAGAATTAAAACGAATTGAAGAAAGACCCAATCGAGGGTTTTCCATCGGCGCACTGGCATCCCTTGCGGATGTGACCGCCCATTCCGGAATCCGGAAACGGTTTCCTCTACTTGCCCAGGCAGCCGGTTCTGCAGCTTCGCCCCAGATTCGAAACGTGGGAACCATGGGGGGGAATCTCTGCCAGCGACCTCGTTGCTGGTACTTCCGCGGCGATTTCGACTGTCTCAGGAAGGGCGGCGACACCTGCTTTGCCGTTGACGGGAAGAATAAATTTCACTGCGTTGTGGGAGGCAGCCCCTGCTACATTGTCCATCCATCCGATACCGCTGTGGCACTCCTTGCCCTCAACGCAACCCTTCTGATACGAGACAGCAAGGGCCAGCGTCCGGTTCCGATCAGTCAGTTCTTTGTTTTACCTGAAAAGGACGTGACCCGGGAAACGATTTTGAAACAGGGCGAAATTCTGACCGCCATTCAGGTCCCCGGACCGCCTCCCGGCAACCGTTCCGTTTTCCTGAAAACTTCAGAAAGAGGTGTTTTCGATTTCGCAACCCTCAGTGTTGCCATTCAGGCGGATGTTCGCGGAAATGTGTTCCATTCTGCGCGAGTGGTCCTTGGGGGAGTCGCGCCAATCCCATGGTTTGAAAAGAACGTATCTGAAGCATTAAATGGGATTGCTCTCTCAAACGAAACCGCCATAAGGAAGGCCTCTGACCAAGCGCTCAAGGATGCGGAGCCGCTGGAAGAAAATGGATTCAAAATCAAACTGGCCCGTAATCTCGTGTATCAGGCGATCATGAAGCTTTTGTGATGGGTGATGGGTGATGAAAGGACAGGGAAATTGCCAAGTCCCTGATTTTTTCAGCGATCTTTTCGCAAAAAACCATTGACTGTATTTTGTATTTTGTATACAATCTGACCCATGAAAGAGAACCTAAGACCGGAACCCTTACGACAAATTGTTTATAAAGATCTGCTGAATCGAATTGTAACCGGCATTCTCGAACCCGGAGTGCCGGTTCGGGATACGGATATCTCTGAAGATATGGGCGTCAGCCGCACACCGGTACGGGAAGCCCTTCTGCGCCTGTCCCGTCAAGGCCTGCTGGTGAATTTACACCATCGGGGTTTTGTCGTAAGTGAGATGACGGCCGAAGTTGTGGGGGAAACCTACCCCATCGTATGGGCACTGGAATGCCTTGCCTTGCGGCAATCTCCTGCTTTGACCGGCACGATTCTGGGAAAACTCCAGCGGATAAACCAATCCCTTGAAAAAAGTGCCGATAAGGTGGAAAAGCGCATTTCTTTAGACGAGCAGTGGCATAAAACACTGCTTTCTCAGTACGAAAATCAACGGCTGAAGGACGCAATCGCAGAACTGAAGGTGATTGTGCGGCGATATGAATTCGCGTACATGCAGGATGCTGAGCTTGTTTCCCATTCCGTGACCGACCACAGGCACCTCCTCGATACAATTGAAAAGACGGGAAAACAGGACGCCATACCCCTGCTGGAAGAGCACTGGCGCTATTCAATGGAAAATCTTTTTAAACGGATAAAATAGGAAGATATACAGATTATTGGAGGTAGTGATGAGTAAAATTGCCGAGATTCTGGAGAAAGCGGAAATCTACCGGGACAAGACAGCCCGGAACCTGTCCGAAATGGTAAAAATTCCGTCCCTGAGCTGCGGAGAAGAGTTGGTGATTCAGGAAATTGCCCGTCAATGCCGGGAAGCTGGTTTTGACGAGGTTCGGGTGGACGGACTGGGCAACCTCATCGGCCGGGTCGGCTACGGCCCCAGAGTTCTCGCCATTGACGCTCATATTGACACGGTGGATGTGGGTGAACGGTCATTGTGGGATTTTGATCCCTTTTCCGGTGAAATCAGGGACGGCTTTGTACTGGGCCGGGGAACCGCGGATCAGGAAGGTGGCGCCGCTGCCATGATCACAGCGGGACGAATTCTGAAGGAGCTCGACTACGACGGGGAATATTCCGTTTACTTCACCTTCACCGTCATGGAAGAAGACTGCGATGGTATGTGCTGGAACTACTTGATTGAAAAAGAAAAACTGGTACCGGATTTCGCCGTTTCCACCGAACCCACCAATTTGAACATCTATCGGGGCCACAGAGGCAGAATGGAGTTCGAAATCCAATTTCACGGTGTTTCCTGTCATGGTTCAGAGCCGGAACGGGGGGACAATGCCATCTACAAAGCATCCCGTTTCGCGCTGGAAGTGGAAAATCTCCACAAGCGTCTGAAATCCGACGATTTTCTGGGGAAAGGCAGTATCACAGCTTCCCTTTGTGAGTCTTCCTCCCCTTCGCTTTGCTCAGTATCTGACTACTGCCGCCTCTACCTGGACCGCAGGCTGACATGGGGCGAAACAAAAGAAACCGCCACGGCGGAACTGGCAGAATTTCTTCCTGAGGGCGCAAAGATCACCATTCCCGTTTATGACTGCCCCAGCTACAAGGGCACCGTTTTCACCCAGGAAAAATACTTCCCCACATGGAAAATTCCCGAGGATCATCCGCTGGTTCAGGCAGGCGTTGCCGGGTATCGAAATCTATTTGGAGCAGAACCGAAAATTGACAAATGGACATTTTCCACCAATGGCGTGGCAATCTGTGGTAAACATGGAATACCTGTCATTGGTTTTGGCCCCGGCAACGAAGTTCTCGCCCACGCGCCCAATGAGAAAACCCCGGTGGTCCATCTGGAAAAAGCTTCCGCGTTCTACGCGGCACTTCCCTATATGCTGGAAAAAGGAGGAAAATAATGAGCACACTCTTTCGAGGAAAACACCTGATCACATTCGACAACTGGACCCGACAGGAAATTAATACTGTACTGGACGCATCCACAGATCTGAAACGCCGTTATGCGCTTCGGGAGAGGACAATTCTGCTCCCGGAACGGACACTGTTCATGATTTTCTTTGAACAGTCCACCCGAACCCGCAACTCCATGGAAGCGGCCATGACCCAGCTTGGCGGGCACGCCCACGACCTCACTGTGGACAAGATGCAGATTTCCCACGGCGAATCCCCCAGAGACACCGCTAAAGTACTGTCAAGGATGGGAGACGGCATTGCTATTCGCAACTGCTTCCACGGAATTGGAAACGATTATATCTCCGAAATCGCCCGGGAATCCGATATTCCGGTCATTTCCATGCAGGATGACATCTACCATCCCCTTCAGGCTATCGCCGATTTGATGACGATTCAGGAATACTTCGGTAAAGAACTGAAAGATATCAAAATCGCAGTAACCTGGGCCTATGCTACTTCCCACGCCAAACCCCTGTCCGTGCCTCAATCACAGGCCCTTCTCTTTCCCCGTTTCGGTATGAATGTTGTGGTAGCACACCCGGAAGAATTCCCCCTTCAAAAAGACATCGTGGAAAAGGCAAAGAAGAATGCGGTAGAAGGCGGCGGTAAATTTACGATCGTCCACGATATGGACGAAGCGGTTCGGGACGCCGATATTGTCGTTCCCAAAAACTGGGGAGGATTCGGCTATTTTGACCACTATGTGGATGACGACGAGCACCATCGGATGATGAAAGAAAACCTCGAAAAACATAAAGACTGGATCTACGACGAACGACGCCTGGCATTGTCCAGGCCGGACATGAAGCTGATGCATGCGATGCCGGCTGACCGGAACAAGGAAGTAACGGACGCGGTGCTGGACAGCGACCATTCCATCATCTACGACGAAGCGGAGAACCGACTCCACACATCCCGGGCGCTGCTGGCGTTGACGATGGGAGGGAGAGCCTGATCGGACGCGCTTCGCGTCCGAGTGGATGGTGAATGGCGGATAGTGGATGGTGACAAGAGGATGCAAGAGACGGGAAAACGGGGACTGGCAACTTCACAGGTGCCTGTACCCGCTTTTCCAAAGGTGATGGGGAGATTGGGAATGACTAAGATAGAAGAAAGGCCCTTTACCTTTTCGGTCAGAACACAGAACACATGCGCCGCAGGTGCACAGAACACTTCCCGCCCCACACGGAATACGCCATTGGAGATGCACCATGACACATAAATCCATCCATTTTCAATACCAGTGTTCGGAATGTGGGCGGGAATTCGACATTATACCGGACGTGTATCTTTGTTCTGATTGCGCGGCAAAACAGGTAAAGAACCGTCCCCTCCGTGGC
>PFTO01000113.1:0-4440 GCA_002789615.1 Acidobacteria bacterium CG_4_9_14_3_um_filter_49_7
GTGGTGCCTGGGCCCCAGTGATGGAAGTGGCGGATGAAATCCCGGGTTCGGGCTCTAATTATCAGTATCCTTATTACGAGAAGAGTGGGTCCCGTAGAATGCCCTCCTGGAGTCGGGCGGATCTGCACCTTGAATACCAGTTCAATTTCAAGGTTTGGCAGACAATGTCTCTGACTTTCTACACTGATATTTTCAACTTCATGAATGTCCGTTCTGCCATCAGCGTGGACTCCACCATCGGTTTTGGTCATTATGACACCCCCGCGACACCTGGTACTCAGGCGTACACGGACTATGTAACTACCCACGCACCGGTTATGGACGAAGCGTATGACTCGTTTGGACAATACACCAGTTATACAATGCCACGTTCCTATTACTTTGGTGCAAGCCTGAAATTCTAAGGGCAAGTGGAATGAATAGAGGGGGGGCAACCCCCCCTTTTTTTATTATTATTGAGGAGAAGAAATGAGGAAAATTCCATTCATCACACTGATTTTACTTGCGACAACGGTCTCAGCTCTGGGTCAGAACCTGTACCAGAAATTTGATTATGTGACTGTAACCGGAAAAGTGATGAGCCGTGGAGGAGACCCTGTTGTTAACTGTATGGTAGAGATCCGGACCGTCAGCCAGGGGGGCAGTGAGGTCGACGTAATCGGTACCGGTTCACGAAACGTGTCCAAACTGAATAAGGCCGGGTGGGGACGTACAGATGAAAAGGGAATCTATTTGATAAAAGGTATTCCGTCACCTGGCCGCTATCTTGTGGTTGTGAAGGGGGCGAAGGGATTCAAGAAGACTCAGATTCCCGTCAGTGTGGACAGCGGGCAAGGCAAAGCGGTTACCGTGAATACGCTGGTTCTGGACAAATACCAGGACATTGATTCCAAAACCCGTAAGCTGCTGGGGAAAAGCAGTAAATTGTTGAAAAAGGGAGACCTGGATGGTGCCGAGAAATTGCTGCTTGAGGCAAATGCCCGGAATGGTAACCTTAGTGAGGTCCACATAAGCCTGGGCAACATTCATCTGAAAAAGAAGAATTACAAAGATGCCCTTACCGAATTCACAAAGGCATTTGATCTGGGAGATAAGAGTCCTGCTTTGTGCATGACGTCCGCGAAGATTGCCTTTTCGATGAAGAGGTTTAAAGAGAGTGCTGAATTCATAGACGCATTTCTGGAGTCAAATCCAAAAGATTTGATGGGTCTTTACGTTGGTGGCATTAGCTATTTCAATATGAAAAAATTCAAAGAAGCAGAACCGTATTTTAAGAGATATGCGGACATCAAGGGATCGGAAAATCATGACGTGAATTTTCTATATGTATATGGAATGACTGAAGACGCACTGGGGCACTACGAAAGTGCTGCCGATCTATTAAACAAGGCATATCAAAATGGCTGGCGGGCTAGTCCGGTCTTTCTCGAAACGCTGGCAAATGCCTATCTGAAACAGAAAAAGAAAGCGGAGGCCAAGGTCATTCTGAAAGAGCTGCTGGAAAAGTTCCCGGAATTTGATGGAAGAAAAATAGCGGAGGATACATACAATTCTCTGTGAATTCCGTAAGAAGAAGAGAATAGGTCATCAGGTTAGATTCGCTCTTTTGAGGGGACGTGAACGTTATAGGAGGAACAGGTGAAAAAGGTTTTGCTTTTTGCGGTTATTCTGACTATCCCGTTGCTGGGACAAAAGCTCTATCAACAATTTGATTATGTGTCGGTTGAGGGAAAGGTTATCACCCGGGGAGGGAATCCGGTTGGTGATTGTGTGGTGGAGCTTCGGGAGCTTGTTTCTGGTGGCGTTTCTGAGAACAGTGGGGATGCGATGACCGAGAACAGTAGTTCTGTATCCCCAGGATGGGGTCGAAGCAATGTTGCGTCGGTTAGCACAGACAGCCGGAATGTGGAAAACCTGAAGAAGGTGGGATGGGCGAAAACGGATAAGAATGGCCACTATAGAATGGACGGTATTCCTGTCCCGGGAGATTACGTTCTCATTGTAAAGGGGCAGAAGGGATTTAAGAAAACACAGATGCCGCTTCGTATAGACAAGGCGGTCGGGGATGTTTTCGGTGTCCGGGATCTGATTCTGGACAAGTATGTTGAGTTGGATAGAAAGACGAAAAAAAGACTGGCGCAGGCTGATAAATTTTTGAAAGCCGGAAAACTGGATGATGCGGAAAAGGTTTTGAATGAGATCAAAAAGGAACATCAGGACTTATCATCTGTTTACGTAACTCTTGGAAACATCTACCTGAAAAAGAAGGATTATGGAAATGCCTACCAGTCTCTTGAGAAAGCATTTCAGCTTGGAGAGCAAAATCCGGGTCTGTGCATGACCATGGCTCGACTGTCCTTCAGTAGACATAAATTTGATCAGACATTGACCTATCTGAAGCCAATCCTGAACCAAAAACCGGACGATCAGAATGTGTTGTACTTAAGCGGAGTCTGCCATTATAACCTGCATCAATTTAAGGAAGCGGAAGGTTTTTTTGACCAGTATCTGAAGAATAAAAAGGGGACCGCGAATGAGCTGGGTTTTCTTTATATTTATGGAATGACAGAGATGGCGTTGAAGCACAATGCGAAAGCCGCTGAATACTTGAACCTTGCTTACAAGAACGGACTGAAAGCGGATGCGAGTTTCCTGAAGAACCTCGCAGGGCTTTATCTGTCTATTAAAAACAACAAAGATGCGAAAAGAATTCTCAGTGACCTGCTGACAAAGTTTCCTCAATTTGATGGCAGGGAAGAAGCGCAAAAGGTGTTTGATTCATTGTAATTCTAACTGCAGATAGATGAACTTCAGGGGAGGAACTTTTCCTCCCTTTTTTGAGTTCTAGGTTCTATTCGCTTAAGGCTGAGGTTTTTGGATTTTATAATCCGATATTTTTTTTCGAAGCGTTGTGGGAGAAATTTTCAGTTTCCGTGCAGTCTGGCTGATGTTCCATTTGTAAAACTCGAGGGCAGTTTCAATGTGGATCCTTTCGACTTCAGAAAGAGGTAAGATTCGCCCCGGGATTTTGCGGCTGCCATCTGAACGAATGGCGTTTTGGATATCCGTCTCTGAGAGTATACCGGTGTTGGATAGAATCAGTGCGCGGGCAATGATGTTTTCCAGTTCCCGAACATTGCCTGGAAAGCTGTGTTCCAAAAGTGTATCAAGACCCTTCTGTTCAATACCGGAAACAGGTGTTCGGGTGGAAAGTGCGTGTTTCTGAAGGAAGTGGGTAGCCAGGACAGGGATGTCATCCGGTCTTGCACGAAGAGGTGGGATAATGACTTCACCAACCGAGAGTCGATAGAATAAATCTTCCCGGAATATCCCTTGTTTTACTTTGTCCTGAAGGTTGCTGTGGCTTGCAGCCACGATGCGCGCCTTCATTGGGACAGCCTGGTTTCCGCCAACCCGCTCAAATTCCTTCTCCTGTAGAACCCGAAGAAGCTGAGCTTGAAAATCGGAAGGAATCTCTCCAATTTCATCCAGAAAAAAGGTACCTTTCCCCGCGAATTCCAGTTTTCCGATTCGTCTACCCTTTGCCCCGGTGAAAGCACCCTGTTCGTGGCCGAATAATTCGCTGGCAAGGAGAGATGGTACAATGGCTGCACAATTCACGGCCACGAATGGTTCAGTAGGGGTAGACGCTGTATGAAGCGCCCGGGCGACCAGTTCTTTCCCTGTTCCGCTTTCCCCTTGAATGAGAACCGGAAAGGCGTTCTGCGAAAGCCTGCCCACCTGTTTAATGACTTCCAGCATCTCTCTGCTGGCTCCTACAATACTGTAGGGTGATGCCGAATATTCCGAGTTATCTGGAACTATAGCGGCATTTCTTGATGCCTGGAGTTGTGCCTTTTCGATTGCAATGAATACGTCGTCCATATTGAGGGGCTTCCGGATGTAGTCAAGGGCATTTCGCTGCATTGCCTCAATGATAAGGGAGGTGTCCTGTCTGCCGGTAATCATAATTACTGGTAGAAGGGGCGCCTTCTTTTGAAATTCTGAAAGGAGATCCAATCCGTTGGCATCCGGGAGGGTTACATCCAGAAAGATAAGGTCGGGAGAGGAGCTGTCAAACAGAGCTGCGCCGGCTGAGGCCGTTTGTGCCGTTTCTACAGTGTGTTCTTTCTGTCTCAATTGGAGTTGAAGGGATCTGCAAATGCTTTTGTCGTCATCAATTACAAGAATTCTGCTCATACTTGTTGATCCTCTTGAGGGATGCGGAGTACAAAACGTGCCCCCCCAGTTTCCATGTTTTCAGCAATAACCGTCCCGCCATGGAGTTGGGCGACTTTCCTCACATTGGCCAATCCCAGACCTGTTCCGTTTTCCTTGCTGGTGATGAAGGGTTTGAAGATTTCTTCAAGAATGCCTGCTGGAATGCCAGACCCTTCGTCTACCACTGTGAACGAGAGAGATCCGGCCTCTGCCTGGACG
>PFTO01000113.1:4464-5343 GCA_002789615.1 Acidobacteria bacterium CG_4_9_14_3_um_filter_49_7
GGTGTAGCCTCAACTGCATTACGCAACAGGTTGACGACAGCTCGGTACAGAAGTTCTCTGTCCCCGGAAATGGTTGTTTCGGAGGAAGGGATTTTGGTGCGGATCTTCACATTCTTTTCTGTGGCCAGTTCGTTAGTCTGTGTCACACAGCTCTTTACAAATTCATTCAGACTGAAAGGAAGACGGTGCAATTCCAGGGCTTTCCCGTATCCCAGAAGCTCAGTCAACATATTCTCAAGTCTGGCAGCCTGGGAAAGTGCAATTTCAGAGAGTTCCAGATAATCGGAGTCGCCCTTAACCTTCTCACGAAGAGCCTGGAGGTTCATTTTGACGGAAGAAAGCGGATTTCTCATTTCGTGGACAATGCTCGAGCTGAGTTGGCCAATAGCGGCCAGTGACGCGGAATGTGCCAGTTCCTGCTGAAGAGTATTCAGGCTGTTCATCATCCGATTAAACGCGTGGGCCACGTCTGCCGCTTCTCTTCCTGGAAGTGGGGGCACGCGTCTTGCAATCTGACCGGAAGCGATGCTGTTCGCCGTTCCCGACAGTATTTTCAAGGGTTGAGAGATACTGGCTGCCATTTTTGTCGCAAGGAATAGAACCAGAATAAAAACGACAATACCAGTAAGAATGGCCCGATTTCGCAAGATGTTAAGCCATTTGAACGTATCTGAATAAGACGTTATCAGAAACATTCGCCAGTTCAGTGATGAGATTTTCATACTGGACACCAGGATTTTCCCTGTATCCGGAAAAGTCAGAACCTGAGGCGCCGAGGTTTCTTCGGGGATGCTCGTCAACAGGGCTTGAATCATTTGATTGGGTTCACGAATAAGGACATTGCCCTTTTCAAATAGAATCGTTTTTCCCGAGTTGGAT
>PFTO01000113.1:5352-5573 GCA_002789615.1 Acidobacteria bacterium CG_4_9_14_3_um_filter_49_7
ACACGGCCTGTGGACCCAATACCGGACAGGTCGGAAAGGATGGGTTTTACAATGGGACCCAGATTCAACGCGCCGGTGATGAATCCTCTGCTGCCCGTCTGCTGTCCGGCCAGCGGGCAGCCAGTGAGAATTTCAGGATTGTTTTCACTCTCCACAAGATTCGAAAAAACAAGCCCGGATGCCATTTCAAGGGATCTCTTGAATGTTTCCGGAAGGTGCAC
>PFTO01000130.1:0-487 GCA_002789615.1 Acidobacteria bacterium CG_4_9_14_3_um_filter_49_7
TGTCCTGTTTGCCGCCGGCTATTTCCGGTTTGCCGGTCTGAATGCCGCCGCCAGCCGCAATCTGCAGGTATTTGCCAGTCTGCCCGGCCCCGCCTATCTCTTGCACCTCCTGTGCGGCGCCTGGTTATCCCCCTTCCTGTACCTGTTTTGGGGTCATTTCCACTTCCCCATCCCGGTTTACATCGCCGGGGTAGCCTTGTTGAGCTTTAGTGTGGCGGCAATCTGGCGCTGGGGCGAGAAGGCGGACAGGCGCCTGGCCCTTTGGGCTCTGTCGGCCAACCTCCTGCCTTTCTTCCTGGTCTCTCTGACCCGTTATCAGCGGTCGGTGAGTCAGGCTTTTGTGGCCCGTTACGACATCTTTACCTTAATCGGCGCCCTGCTTCTGGTGGGAATTGCCTGGCGCCTGCTGGCCGCCAGGATGCCGTCCCTTCGGTGGGCCAAGGCGCTGGGAGGGATTATTTTGGCCGCGATGGTGTGCGGGCAGCTC
>PFTO01000130.1:724-5671 GCA_002789615.1 Acidobacteria bacterium CG_4_9_14_3_um_filter_49_7
TGCCTGCATCCGCCTTGTTTGGCGGGACATCGTCTTCTGGTAGACCCGGAGAAAGAAGCCAGCGCAGAGCATTTTCATAGTCAATGAACGCATTAACTGAAAAACCACGGTTGTGTGAGCATGTCTCAAAGAACCTGGCTTGATCAAAATTGATTCCCGGAACAACGAGAAGAGCCACTTTTCTGTGAAAGGTGTCACCATATAGGACAAGCTCCGCTGCAAGTTGATAGATATCAAATATTGACAGGTCGCTTTCTGTGTCACGGAAATCTATTAGGAGCTCGTAATCTACCGGTTGGTTCTCAGCTTTTGCTATAGCTGTAAGAAGTTGTTTACTTGTGGTGAGGTTAATGGCTCCGTCAGGAGTTACCTCAACAAAATCTTTTCCGGTGACGATCTTAATCTTTACTGCCATGGGATGTCTCCTTCCTGTGATCCTCACCTCGCCCAACGTTTGGCATGGTCTTTTTTGCAGCACAACCCGATGAATGGCCATGATATGTGTACGGTTCTCTCAACAGGAACTCCAGTTATACCGGATGAAATCGACAGTTGGGTCCGTGCTCGGTCTCCCAAAATTGTGCCTCCTTTTTGCTTTGGATTCATCATACTCCCGGATTTTCACCCCGTCAAGGAGGAGGATGGTTCATTTTCTTTGAATTATGAATAGGCCTTGTGCACAAAAGGAGAAAGTGGATTTTGTGCGCGAGGGTGGCGAACACCACCCTCTTTTCTCCACTTAAACTTAGACTCAGACTCAAACTTCTCTTCCCTTTGGTCTGCGAAGCAGCCAGGCCTTTAACTTTTAGATTAAAAGTATACAATTCCTTATTTCGGTCCCGGGCGGGAGCGAAACTTCAGTTGAGCGCACCAACCAGGGGATCGAGACGCGACGGATTGGACCAGATGCATGCGTTCACGACTGAAGCGAACGAAGAGCAGTACATGCGTACGTGATGAGGAGTGCAGGGAGCGAACGCGTGCAGATGGTCCGAGACTTGAGCGTCAATGGGGGAAGGAGGGAGAGGCTTTCATAACGGAGTTGTTTTGCTATTGCCTTCAGTTGAAGTTCCCACGCCCTGTGTGTCGGATGCATACAGAACAAGGGATTCACGCTCGCGTGAAAGACCGCCGGGCTGTATTCATCCGGGAGGTGGTAGCATGCCACCGGGGACTGCAATTGAAGCAAGCCAACCTTAGTCATGAAAATTGCCGGTTCGTTCCTCTTTCTCTTCCTACTCCTCAGCGCTGCGGAGCACCGCCATGGCGGTCTTGATGCCGTCGATTGCGGCACTCATGATGCCGCCGGCATAGCCGGCGCCTTCACCGCAGGGGAAAACCATTGGATGCGAGAGGGATCGGCCATTGCCCTTGTCCCGGAGAATGCGCAGCGGCGCGGATGTGCGGGTTTCCACGCCAATCAGATTTGCAGAGGGGTCTATAAAACCGCGTACGCGCCCGCTGAATGTCTGCAATCCGGCCCGCATCTGATCCACCACAAATCCCGGCAGCAGCTCGTGGAGCGGATAGGGATAGGTCTGGCCGGTGAAACTGGTTGCCAGGGGACGGGCCGTCATCTTGCTGTCCATGAAATCCATCACCCGCTGGCTCGGTGCCATCCAGCCCGGCATACCCAGGCGATAAGCGTCCTGTTCGATCCGATGTTGAAAACGGACACCAGCCATCGGGTCATCGCCGTCAAAGGCCGTAACCGGCACCTTCGCCACCAGGGCGGCATTGGCAAAGGGGCTGTTTCGTTTGGACCCGCTCATGCCATTGACGCAGAGGGTTTCCGGCTCATTCGCCGCGAGGATCACCTGTCCACCGGGACACATGCAGAAGGTGTAACAACCGGTACCATTCTCCCCGTTCCACGCCATCTGGTAAGTGGCCGGTGGCAGGCCGAACCGGTTCCGGTTGCCTTTCCCGTACATGATGTCATCAATCTGGCCCTGGGGGTGTTCAAGTCTGGCACCCACAGCAAAGGGTTTCGGTTCCATTGCCATGCCGGATTCCATGAGAAGCCGGTAGGTGTCCCGTGACGAATGTCCGATGGCCAGGATCAGGCTGTCACCGGTGAAGGTTTCGCCACCGGCAGTCTGAACAAGCACCTTTCTTTCGTCTTCCTGAAAACCGGTGAATCGTGTATTGAAATGAATTTCCGCACCCCGCGACAGGAGATGTTCACGGGCAGATGCGAGTATTTTGATGAGCTTGTCTGTTCCTACATGGGGTTTTGCGTCCATGAGGATTTTGTCCTTTGCTCCGAAGCGGACAAATTGCTCCAGCACGAAGCTGCACATCGGGTCATTGATTCGCGTGGTCAATTTCCCATCGGAAAATGTCCCGGCACCGCCTTCGCCAAAAAGAGGATTGCTGTTTTCGTCCAGTTCGCCCTGAGCCCAGAAGGCATTTACATCTATCACCCGCTCTTCCACCGACTTTCCCCGCTCCAGAATAACCGGCTTGATGCCCTTTTCCAGAAAGACCAGCGACGCAAACAGCCCCGCGGGGCCAAATCCGACAATGATGGGACGCTCCATTGTGTTTGATGGGATTTCTCTCAGTATTTCCATAAAATCAGGCCGTTCGATTTCCCTGATTTTGGGCTGTCCGCTCAAATGGACCGTACTGCTTTCCATCGGCACTTCCATGGTGTAGACCGCTCGGGACCGCTTCCCTCTGACATCCAGAGCCTGCCTGCGGATGCTGATTTTCCCTTCATCCACGTGGTATTTCCCCGCAGCCTGCTCTATGGCCTGTTCAGGGCGAAGCCCCCAACGGGTAATGAACTGGGTAATCTGATACAGCTTCACTGTGTCTCCCTCGGATAATCCCGCAGTCGGCCGTACACGTTCGTGCGTTGAAACGCGTCGAACCCACCGCTTTGTATCAGTTGAATAATTTCTTCCCGGGAAATGGTGTGGCTTACTCCCACAGACCGAACAACGTTTTCTTCGATCATGGTGGAGCCCATGTCGTTGGCGCCAAACATTAGCGCCACCTGTCCCATTTTCTTTCCCTGGGTAACCCACGAGGCTTGAATATTGGGAATATTGTGGAGGTAGCACCGGGCTGCCGCCAGGGTTTTCAAGTAGTCTACACCGGTATTTTCATATTGGATGAACCGTCCCCCGTGAATCTGATAGGGCCAGGGGATAAACGCCGTAAATCCTCCGGTCTCATCCTGAAGTTCCCGAACACGACGGAAATGCTCCACACGGTCAGATAATGTCTCACCCACGCCAAACATCATGGTAGCCGTCGTTTTCAATCCCAGTCCGTGGGCTTTCCGCATCACGTCAATCCACTGATCGGAATTACACTTCTTCGGGCTGGTACGATCCCGAACCGGGTCCGACAGAATCTCCGCTCCTCCGCCGGGAATGGAGTCCAGCCCCGCCGCCATCAGTTCCGAAATGACGGCTTCTACCGGCCGATGGAAAAACTCTGAAAACCAGTGGATCTCCGGGGGAGAGAAACCATGGATGTGAATCTCCGGGAAGGCTGATTTCATCGACTTCAACATACCGGGATAGTAGTCCCAGGGGAGTTCCGGGTTCATTCCGCCCTGGAGCAGAACACCGGTTCCTCCCAGCGCTACTGTTTCCGCCACCTTTTCCTGTAGCTCGTCGAACGTAAGGTTCTTAGCATCCTTTGGTTCTGTGTGGAAACCACAGAATCCACAGCCGGTGACACAGCCGTCGGTGTAATTGATATTCCGGTCCACAACAAAGGAAACTTCCCGTTCCGGATGAAGCTGCCACCGGACGCGATCAGCCAGCGTCCCAACTGTCAGCAGATCGCCTTTTTCAAGCAGAAAAAGTGCTTCGTCTTCCGTTAAAGGGTAATTTCCCTGATAAATTTTTTCTTCGATTTGATCCATCTTTGCCATTTTGCCCTCGCTGCCACTTTCATGATTTCTTCCAGATTTTCCTCGGCACAGGCAAACCCCGCGTCCATACTGTCGTCGAACCGGCTGAAATCCGCCCAGTGAATATCCGATACCTCCGGTTCCAGCACCAGCGAGGCGCCCCGTTTCTGCAATTCGCCCAATCGATTGGTAGACACCGCGTTGGAGCGGGCGATAATTTCCATGGCCTTGTCAAAGTCACGGGTATCTTCCATCTCCCGGGAAACGCAGCAGGCAATAACTTGTGCCGCCCCTAGCTGGAAACAGGGATCCACCGGGATCTTATTGGTCCAGCCACCGTCAATGAGAATCATTTCACCGCTTACCACCGGTGGATAGATTCCCGGAATCGCGCTGGATGCCATCAATGCTGTTCGAAGGGAACCGCCGGTAATCATCAATTCTTCTCCCGTCACCAGGTTTGACGCAATGGCGCCGAACGGAATTTGTGAATCCCGAATGTCCACATCCGGAACCAGCGCCTGGAAGGCCTCATTGAAAATTTCCGGATCCACCACCGATTTGGAGGTCATTGCCTTTCCATAGAGGATGCCCTTCCGGATAAACGCGGTCAGATTGTCCACGATATTTGCCTTCTTATTCTCCGACTCAACAATCCGCTGGTACACCGCGAGGTTCACCACCTTGCTATTGGACAGAAAACGACGCATATGATCCACCGTTTCACGGACACTGCCGAACCAGGCGTACAACCCTCCCATTACCGCTCCCATTGAGGTACCGGTGATGCAATCAATTGGAATATTGTTGGATTCCAGTGTTTTCAGAATGCCGAGATGGGCATAGCCACGGGCCGCGCCACCGCCCAGAGCCAACCCCATGCGAAAAGGTCTCAAAGTGTCTTCTTCCCTTAAATTAAAAATCAGTTTTGAGCAGGCCACCAGCCCGCTCATTCATCCCGACTCTATCACACGAAACCGGCGCTGTACAGAGAGCGAATCAAGCCATATAAAATCTTACCCAACGAGGTATCGTCAAGCCATGAAGAATCTTACCGGGAAGGAGAAGATTTC
>PFTO01000192.1 GCA_002789615.1 Acidobacteria bacterium CG_4_9_14_3_um_filter_49_7
CCAGTATCCCTCCGGGACATGACCCGAAGCAAAAACCGGTATTGTCATTAGAAAGGCAAACACAACCAGCTTCTTCATGATATTTTCCTTCCAACCAGAGATTCAGCGATCCGTTCTGCCAGACTCTTAACAAGGACACCGGCTGCGGCTTTCTCCTTCTCAATTACTTCCAGAGTTTCCTTTTCCATTCGTGCCTTCTGTTCCTGAACACGTGATCTGGCTCGTGTCACAATGGATTCTCGTTCCTTCCTGGCATCACCCACCAGCCGCTCCCGGAGGGTATTGGCATTCATCCTGGCATTCTTCAGTTCTGCTTCAAAAAAAGCAAGCTTCTCCACATAAAGGGCCTCTACATCTTTCAGTTTCCTTTCCGCACCCTCGATGATATCCTGCCTCTTTTCCATAACGCCTGCATAACTGTCCACATAAAATCGCTTCAACAGGACAACCAACACAATGAACACAACCAGCACAAAAAGGAAGGTAGAATTGATCCGCATCGGCTCCGGCAACGTCAACATAAATTGTTCCATAGCGTCCCCTTCCTCAAAAAATGTCAGTACAAGGTACCATAGATTTCAACCGGCTTCAATGATCTTATTAGATTGTTATGCGAATAGAAATCCACACCTTCACGGCAACTCCATCTTTCATTCCCGGTGTATATTTCCACTTCTTTATAGTATCCACGATTCGGCGTTCTGCCAGTTTTCCACTTCGTCCGGCTGCCGACAAACCATTGATTACCTTAACCTCTGTAGTGTTACCATTCTCGTCAATCAAGGCCATCATAGACATCGTACCCCGCACATGCCAAGCAGGGCTGACCTTCGGATTTTCTTTGAAAATCACCTTGGGGGCAACATCGATTTGAGACAAACCAACCACTTGCCCATACAATGCTTTTTTTGCATCTTCCACTTTCTTTTGTTCTGCAAGTTTCTTCTGTCGTGCTTCCTCTTCCTGCTTTTTCTTCAGTTCCTGCTCTTTTTTCTTCTCAGCCAGAGCGGCTTCTTCTTTCTGCTTCTCAGCTTCCTGTTGTTTCTTCAGCAAAACTTCCTTTTTACGGGTTTCAGTTTCAATTCGTTTCTTTTCCTGCTCTGCTTTTTGAATCTGCTCCATTTGTTTCTTTCGCTCATCTTCCACTCTTTTCATCAGGATCGCCTTGGCTTTCTGGTCGGCCTCTTTCTGCACCTCACCCATGATTTGCTTCACCCGTGCGTCCATATCCGCCCTCATTTTAGCAATCTCTTCATTTTTCTGCTTTTCCAGATCTTTCTGCTTTGCTATTTCCTGAGTAATCTTCTGCTGCGCAAGCTGACTCTTCTCTTCAGCTTTTTTCTTCTGCATGAAGAAATATCCGCCAGCCACGGCTACAACAATAACCACCGCGATGAGCCCCACCAACAGGCCCTTGGACATCTTCTTTGCTTCTCCGAAACCTTCTCCGCCACTGACAAAATAACCGGCATAGTTTGCCGTCTTTTCCATGTCAAGCAACTTCGCAGACTTCTCACTTTGTTCCCGATACAAAGAATGCATAAAAAAAGCCAGATTAAACGTTGTTGGGGAATAATCGCCGGAGAAGATCAGGTTTTCAAGTACTTCATTGAATTCCTGAACGTTCTTGTAACCGCCGTTGATATCAAGCGCCTTTAAGAGAATGTCCTTAACATCATCGGGTATTGGGTCATCACCGAAGGATGACGAACCCAGGACTGCCCCCTCCAGTTTGCCCTTAATATCAGCCGGGAGATGTCCACCTTCCAGAAAAGACTTCCCGGTTAACAGCTTGAAGATAATTGCTCCGATGGAAAACACATCGTGTATCTGTCCACCCTTCCCATTCTTCCATACATCGGGGTGAATATAATCTGCGAAAGCTGCCTTCTTTTCCGGATTCTGATTGAGCAAAGATGGCATCAAAGGAGCTGTTAATGTATCGTAGAGCTTAACATCTCCTTCAAAAGAGAGATGAATGCTGGACGGGCTCAGAAATCCATACGTGCTTCCTTTCTCGTAACAATAAGCCAGCGCGGCTGATGTTTTGCTGGCAATGAGGAGGACATGATCGATGGAAAACGGGAAGCCTTCTTCAGTACTTCTGCGAATGGCTTCATCCAGGAATTTACCATCTGCAAATTCCAGGACCGAAATATCCTCACCGTCAACCTGTTGCACTTCTTCTACAGATGCTATGAACGCGCCGTTCAACTTGGACGCAATCCTGAACTGGTTGCCAAGTGCTTTGAAAAAAGTCTGGAAACCGGTCAAATCGCTATCAAAGCGATTAATAAAAACAAATTTATCAAAAGTACCATCCGGGGCGACAATGCCCCGATGCATGGTCCCCACCGGGTTCTCCCTCATTTTTTCCGAAACAATGTAACTTCCCAGCACCTGATAATCAGCCATGTTAAACTCCTTTAAAAATAATCACAAAAGGTTATTTTTATAATATCAAGGCGGGAAAGCCCTGTCAACAGAGACTATTTGTCAAAATGTGCTCATTTTGAACATTTGGTCGATGAATAAGACAGCATTGCTCGGGCAATTGCCATAATTGTCATTTTTTTTAACAGTTTATTTCTTATTTCTGAAAAATGATCACTTTTGGATCCGGATGAAGCATAGCTGTTTGTTTCCTACCCGTCTTTCATTTAGAACATCTACGGCTATCCCCATCTGCTCCAGCCTCGTGGTCCATGTTCGACTCAGGATGCCGTAAGAATCCGGTGTTTCTTCCAGATAAGATACAAACGCTGCAATGTTATCCGACTCGGAGATCCCCGGAAATTCAACCAGATTCCTGTCTCCATAAAAAACATGGGCTGACCGATACTGCGCAATCGCCACCTTGCTATTATCAGTAAGAAAAGTCATATTTTTTTGCACAAATGATCGAATAGAATTGTTCTGATTGATAATCGGTGTCGCCCAGTAGCCGATAACAATAAACAGCAGAAGCTGGCCCACGACAATGGGAACAATGGGACGGTTTCGCTGAAATAAAATCCACAGCGCCGCTGCCATGCAGAACACACCTGGTAACGTCAACGAAACAGAGGCTGTACCCTGAAAAGAAAAAGACCCTTTGGCCACCAGCAGAAGACCCAGAAGCCCGTAGATTATAGCCACAATTTTCACTGGAATCGAAAACCACTTGCCTTCCCGACGGTCGCGAAAAAAACCAGCAACCAGAATTGACGCAGCCGGGTACAGAGGAAGGATATAGAGCCCCCGTTTTCCCATGGGAATTGAGAAGAACAGTATCACAAAGAACAACCATGAAAAGAGGAATTTCTCCGTATCGGAAAATGCCATTTTCCTGAACTTCAGAATAACCAGTGATATCAGAAAGGGGCTCCAGGGGAAAAAATCATAGAGAATGACCTTGAAAAAGTAGTACACCGGCTGATAATGGTGCCAGGATTTGGCAAATCGAACTACCGTCTGTTTAAACAGTATATTTTGCAGATATGCAGACTCTCCCGTATGCAAGCCCTGAATTATGAGGAGCACCAGCCAGCAGCCCACAATTCCCAGGAATGAGGCAATCCCTCCAGCACTGAACAGCGCCCGGTATCGGCCCTTCCCCGACCATCGGCGGTATACCAGCATTACCCCCAGCGGCAGAACAAATCCCACCGGTCCCTTGGCAAGAGTTGCCAGCGCCATCGCAACCCACGCAAGTACCACATTCCGCTTTCCACCGCCGGTTTCAAGACGGGTAAACCCGTACATCGCCAGGGTTGTAAGAAACGCCAGAAGCATATCAATCTGGGCATGAGATGCCTGCCAGAAAACCTTAAAAGAGGTGGCAAGAATCAGCGCCGAAAGCAATGCGGTGTCGTCATCTCCAATCAGTCGTCTAGCAAGAAAGAACACCAGCAAAAGCAGAAAAGCGCCTGCAAGAGCCGATGGTAACAATGCGGACACGGAGTTGACTCCGCCTGTGACAAGGGACGACAGTGCAATGGTCCAGAAAAAAAGCGGCGGCTTGTCGGGATAGGGTACGTTATTGCGGTGGGGCATCACGTAGTCGCCGGTTTGAACCATCTCCCTCGCCACAAGAGCGAAACGTGGCTCATCGGGCTCCCACAAATCCCGAAAAAAAGACTGTGGAAACACCACCATAAAAAAAACAAACGAAAGCAGAAGAATCTTAGTCAGTTTCACTTTGTTTTGCTTCCCTCCACCTTAATACGATGTTCCGGGTGTACACAATCAACCCGCTTGCCTGTCCAAGAATAAAAACCGGGTCTTTCTGACACACCGCATAAACTGTCAGCAGCAACCCCCCCAAAAAACTCAAATACCAGAACGCCATCGGAATCACACTTCGCTTCTTTTTCTCACTGGCAATCCACTGGACAATGAACCTGGAGGCAAAGATACCCTGTGCCACAAAACCCAGCGTATAAATAAGGGTTTGAGTACTCACGCTTCTCTTCCTTGGGAGCTTTCTTCGCCCACCTTCCAGTTTAACACCCGTTTCAACATCCAGCGTACTGCCAGCGTGTCATGAAAACCGACAAATGCTCGATTCAATACTCCGTACTTGGAAACGCCCAGAGTCCGCTCCCTGTGATTCACAAGCATTTCCGTAATTCTGAATCCCTTCATTCGGACCAGTGTCGGAAAAAACCTGTGCAATCCGTTGAAACAGGGAATCTCGGCCACACACTCCCGTTTCATTACGCGGATTGAACATCCGACATCACTGACCTGCTCTCTGGTTAACCAGTTGCGAAAATCATTTCCGATTCTTGAGGAAAATTTCCGGAGCCAGTTGTCCTGTCTCTTTTGCCGTATTCCGTTCACCATATCCACATCACTGGTATTCAATCTCTCAATCATACCCGGCAGATCGGTCGGGTCATTCTGCCGGTCACCGTCCAGCGTGGCCACCAACCGACCCCGGGATGCCCGAAACCCCGCAATAAAGGCGGCCGTCTGGCCGTTATTTTCTGTAAATGACACATATTGTACAATCTCTGGATGTTCTTTGTGCGACTGTTTCATCAACTGCAAACTGTCATCCTTTGACCCGTCATCCACCAGCACGATCTCATAGTTTGCCTTGAAATTTTCCATTGTTTTGAGAATTTCCTCTACCAACTGCACAACATTTTCTTCTTCATTGTAAATGGGAATTACAATAGACAGCTCCATTCCTCTTTCTGGCATATTCTTTCTCCTCATAGGCAATTCTCCGACATTATACCTGATCCCCCCTCATATCAGAAGGAAGAAAAGCATCAAGCTCCTTTGGCGGCCTTACACGTGGTGACCTATATCGGAACAAGGCAAAGACAACTCATCGTCCTTCACTTCTTCTCTTATCTTTCCCTTGACAGCAACTTTCAAGGAGGCTATTCTTTAGGCGCCTATTTATTCGGAAGCGACACAATTTGGAGGAAACTGATCATATGGAAATAATAAACCGAACGCTACTGGAGAAGGTTCACCGGCGGGAGTTGATGAAGTCCGGTTACCCGACATTCCCTGACCTGAATATGGACATGGCGCTCCGCTATATTCAGGCGATTCATAATTTCCACCGGGTTCCCATCCTCATGGAACAGTATTTCCAGAAAATGGGACTTTCCAAAGCCCGTTTCCTGGTTTTGATTC
>PFTO01000042.1 GCA_002789615.1 Acidobacteria bacterium CG_4_9_14_3_um_filter_49_7
TGGTCTACGTGACCGATGGTGCCAATATTAACATGCGGTTTTGTTCTTTCGAATTTTGCCTTCGCCATTGGTTTCTCTCCTTTCACTAAAGAGTTTTCTATAAAAATGGAGCCCACGACCGGACTTGAACCGGTGACCCCGTCCTTACCAAGGACGTGCTCTACCGACTGAGCCACGTGGGCATATTTCTTGATTCCACAAAAAATATGGAGCGGGAAACGGGACTCGAACCCGCGACCCTCAGCTTGGAAGGCTGATGCTCTAGCCAACTGAGCTACTCCCGCTAAAACATGGTGGGGAGAGGAGGATTCGAACCTCCGAAGCCATCCGGCGACAGATTTACAGTCTGTTCCCTTTGACCGCTCGGGAACCTCCCCACTTCTACCAGGAAATAACCCTGGCAAAGATAGTATGGTAACAGAAAATCTTTGGATTGCAAGGGAAAATGTCATGAAAAATACATCTTTCACGAAGCAGGGTCAGAATATCGATAACTTCATCATTTAGCTGTCTATATTCCTTCCGTTTCCCTTATTTTTTCCAGAATATCAGACCCTCCGTCAGCCAGCATGGCCTGTCCAAGACTTTCTCCCGCCTCTTCAAATCCGTCAATCGGCAATACCAGTTCATGGCGCACCGCATTTGTTCCATCTATGCTGCCGATATAGCCCCGAATTTGGAATTTTTTCCCAAAAGTGGCGTAGCAACCCACCGGAACTTTACATCCGCCCTCTACAATCCGGAGGAAGGCCCGCTCCTGAATAGTGGTCATGCGAGTGGCCTTGTGGTCAATGGCGGAAACAATTTCATGGACCGGGAAATCATCCTGCCTGGTTTCCACAGCCACGACCCCTTGGGCCACAGCTGGAATCAAAACATCTTCCGGAATCAGGTCTGCCACCACCGACTCCAGGCCCAGACGCTTCACACCCGCATAAGCAAGAATAATCGCATCATATTCGCCGTTCTCAAGCTTCCGCAACCGCGTGTCTACGTTACCCCTCAATTCTCTGGTTTCTACGTTGGGGAACCGGCTCTTCAACTGGCTGACCCGACGCAGACTCCCCGTGCCGACAACGACTTCACCTTCCAGATCTGAAAGGTGAATTTTGCTGGAAATCAACGCGTCCAGCGGCTTTTCCCTTTCCAGAAAAGCGGAAAGCTGAAAACGCGGATCGATTTCAGATGGAAGGTCCTTGCAGCTGTGCACGGCCAGGTCAATTTCCCCTTTATCCAGTGCCAACTCAAGTTGCTTGGTAAACAGGCCCACCCCGCCCATCTGATTCAACGGCGTTTTCTGGTCAAGATCGCCGGTGGTTTTGATAATCTGAATAACAAATTCGTGGTCGACGTGGATCTGTTCCAGCAGTCGTTTCGCATGTTCCGCCTGCCACAAAGCAAGTTTGGATCCTCTGGTTCCAATTCTTATCTGCATTGCTCTCCCCTTTCATTCAGTCTAATTTGAATATTGATCTGAAAAATGACACCAGCCCGCCCTCCAGGTTCTCTTCCCTGGCAGCCCGCTTCAATTCCGTAATGGGTTGATGCAACATTTTGTTCATGACGGAATAGCTGAGACGATCCAGCTCTCTTCTGACTTCTTCAGAACACCCGTGCAAATTTTTCAGAGATTTTTCCAGTTCTTCCTTTCTCATGGCTTCAACGTTCTGGCGCAATTCCACGATGACAGGGTTCACATCCTGCATCCTGCGCCATTTCTCATATTCCCGGACACGGCGGGCAATAAGCTGAGCCGCTTTCTCTGCTTCTTTCTTCCGTTTTTCCTTATTGGCTTCGATCACCTTCTGTAAATCATCAATATCAAAAAGAAATACACCTGGCAGGTCTCCAACTTCCGGTTCAATATCCCGGGGAACTGCAATATCTATCAATAGCAGTGAAGCAGATTTCCGCTTTCTGAGAGCAGCTTCCACATCCGCCTTGCCAATTATCGATTCCGGTGATCCGGTTGAACTGACGACAATATCCGCAACTTCAAGTGCTTCCCGTAAATTTCCCAATGGATACGGATGTCCGTCGAATCGACTGGCCAATCGCTCCGCCCGGGAAAACGTCCGGTTGGTTACATCCACTGCGTCTACACCGCGTTCTTTCAAATGAGTTGCCGCCAGTTCGCACATTTCTCCGGCGCCCACCAGCAACGCACGTTTCCCCTTCAATTCGCCAAATACTTTACGTGCCAGTTCAACTGCCACGTAAGAAATGGATACAGCATTCCGCGCAATCTCAGTCTGCGTTCGCACCTGCTTTACTGTTTGAATCGTGTGGCGGTAGATGCTGGATAACCGTTTTCCGGCGGTACCCGCCTCAATGGCGCGATCAAAGGCATCCTTCACCTGACCGGTAATCTGTGGCTCACCCAATACCATTGATTCCAGACCGGATGCCACGCTGAAAATGTGCTCAACCGCCTTCAGCCCCCAGAATTGGTAAATATGTTCCCGAATTTCAGAAAGTGGTACGCCTGCACGATCGGCAAGAAAAGAGACTAAATTCGCTTCTCCCTTGTCGTCGTCCGGCACAAATGCCACAAGCTCAGTCCGGTTGCACGTGGAAAGAATAACCAGCTCCCTCAAATCGGAGTCCCGGGTAAGTTTGTTCAACGCTTCTTTCAGATCCTCCGGATTCAGTCCCACCTTCTCCCGCAATTCAACCGGTGCCGTTTCGTGATTCAATCCAACCAGAACCAGTCCCATCTATTTCGCTCCATATGATTTTTTCAGGGTATGAATGGACGGCAGGAAGCTGCTGACCAGGAAAGAAAACAGAATCAGTACCACACACCAGACAACCGCCACAGCAAACCTGTGCCCCCGAATCCGATCCGACACCTTTCCATAAAAAAGCCAGGCATATATCACCCACATGGCCGCGGACCAGATTACCTTGGGGTCAAAATACCATCCCGGACCCCATACCTTCGCCGCCCAGAAAAATCCGATGAGCAATCCTGTTGTCATCAAGGGGAAACCCGCTGACACTCCGAGTCCGGTCATCTCCTCCAGTTTACCCAGAGACGGGAGTCTGGAATACCACTGGTTGAAGCGTTTGGATTTCAAATTTTTCTCCTGGATCAAGTACATAACTGAAGATGCGAAGGCAAGGATGAACAATGCCTCTCCCAGCATGAGAAACCCCGTATGAATTCCCAGAAGAAAAGGGGATGCCATTTTGAGCTGCGCTACCTGAACGTTCCTGGAAAACAGAGAAACGATGTTGAAGAAAAATCCAACCGGGACAAGAAAAGTGCCCAGAAGTTGCATTTTGAAGCGAAATTCAAAAAGGAAATACAAAAGATAGATAAGCATTGCCAGAAAATTGTAGCTGAGAAAAGGTGTGATTACCGGTTGAGTATTGTGCTGCACTCCCTGAATTGCGAGGAATAGCATCAACATCAAGGTGCCTGCCGCCAGTATGGATGAGGCAGCCACAAAGACCGGTCGGCTCTTTTTGTACGCAAATATGAAGAATAGAATCAACGCAACGAAGTTGGCTACTACAGACAGCTCATAGAGTATCCTCATTCCTTCTCCTTAGTCAGAAATTCCTGCACTCGCTCAGCCGTGTTAAAGGCTGCCAGTGTGCAATCATTGATTCCAATACCATAAAATGCGTTTCCGGTTACAAAAAGTCCCGGGACTGAAGCAGCCGCGGCCTCCATTCTTTCTACAATCCGGTAGTGGCCCGTGTAGTACTGTGGAATTGCGCGCCGCCATTTGAAAAGTCCGATGTTTTCCAGTTCCCGCCGTTCCACTTTCAGGAATCCGGCCAATTCTTCAGACGCTGCATTGACCAGCATAGCCTGATCCATGTCCCGAACCTCATAGTGACGATCGCCACCCAACATCACCGTTACCAGATCATATTTATCTGTTCCCCTGTTGGGGAAAATTCCAGAAGAATACAACGCACCCAGAATTCCGCTCTTCTCAACAGATGGGATCAGAAATCCGAATCCATCCACAACTCCCTTCTTCACGGCGAATGGCACAATTGCCATTGGTGGATACGGCACCGAGGCGAGGTCTTCTCTGACATCTTTCAACCCTGGAACCGTCATTTCCGCTAAACTGTATGCTGGAACCGCGAGCACGACTGCGTCGTATGCACCGCAGCCATGGTCCAGATGAAAGCCGTCTGCTTCCTTTCGAATCTCCAGAACCTCACTGCCTGCATGAAGGTGGAAAGCACCTGACAACGCCAACATCTCAATGAGCTGCCCCATCCCGTTTTCGAACGAAGTCAGCCGGCCGGAAGGCGATGCCTTTTTTGATCGAAGTTTCAGCATCGCCATGATCAGGCTGCCATATTGCATTTCCAGTTCATGAATCCTCGGGAAACAGGAAGCCAGGCTCAGCTTGTCTACATTACCTGCAAAAACTCCACTGACCATGGGGTCCAGCATCCAGGTTACCGCCTGCTCACCGAGTCGGCGCTGTCCGAAATCGGCAATGGTCTCGTCTTCACTCCCCACTTTCTTATGAACGAACGGTTCCTTCATGATGCGCAGTTTCCCTCCGAAGGAGAGAATGGATGAAGTGAAAAACTTCAGCGGCGTGTCCGGCAATGTAACCAGATGCCCGCGTTTTACAATCATGCGTTTTTCAGCTTTCGCGTTTGCCGGAAGCAGTGTCTCCTGTTGTTCCAGCATATCCACAATCTTCAGCGTGGTGGGTTTGCCGGAAAGAAAACCATTTGGACCCGTTTCCATCAGAAACCCATCATTCCGATAGCTGGCAATGGTGCCGCCGGGTGTTCTATTTTTCTCAAAGACATCAATCTCTGCACCGGGAATTCTCCGGCCCATCACAAAGGCCGTTCCCAATCCGGAAATTCCGCCGCCGATTACTGCAATTCTCAAAACACCTCCCATGAAGATCCGTTCATGCCGGGGTTTCGTCTGATTCCAGCACTTTCAACTGGCTGCCGGCATAATCCAGCAGGAAATCCAGGAAATCGCCATGCGCGTTAAAACAGGGAACCCGATCCACCTGCTCCACTCCCATTTTACCAGCAAACTCCCGCAAGTACAGATCCAGCTCATAAAGAGTCTCGGAATTGTCCACCGTGAAGCTCAACGGTGCTACAATCAACCGCCTGATTCCGTCTTTTGCCAGGGCTCGAACAGTCTCCTCCAGAAACGGTCCGACCCACTTCACAGGTCCCAGAGGGCTTTGAAACGCCAGTTTCATGGGGATGCCCGGGAATCGAGCACGTATCCATTCTGCCTGTTCCTTCACCTGGCTGATGTAGGGATCACCCTTTCGAACCGTGGACTCCGGGATTGAGTGGGCGGTCAAAAGGATGGCCGCAGCCGATGGGCCGGATTTTTCCAGGACGCTGTTGATTCGCACGGACAACAATTCGGTGAAGGTGTCATTATTATAGTAAGGGGCAACCAGTCTGACACCTTCAAGGCCTTTGACTGCATCTTCCAGGCTCCCATACGACGAAAAAGAATAGTGAGGGAAAGTCGGCAACACCAGAACAGGACCCCTCCCTGCGGCCTCCTTCACAACCTCA
>PFTO01000163.1 GCA_002789615.1 Acidobacteria bacterium CG_4_9_14_3_um_filter_49_7
ATTTCTACGGAGGACGTAAATAAATTTCATGAAATCATTCTGAACCAGACCGGTCGTTTGAATTCTTTGATCGGAGATATGCTGGAACTTCATCGACTTGAGAATACAAGCAACACAGTGTCGGGTAGGAAGCCCGTCTTGTGGAACGAAGTTGTTGACGAGCTCAAGAGTCAGTACCGGGATTGCGGGAAAAAGCTTCAATTCAGGGAGACGGATGAGGCGGTTTACGTGCGAAGGGAGCACCTGGATAGCCTGCTGGTGAATCTTGTTGATAATGCAGTTAAATACAGTTCTGGTGATATCGTAGCGATTGAGATGACGCATTCAGGAAAGACTGTGACAATCTGTGTCTCTGATGAAGGACCGACAATTCCTGCCGATCAGCGGGAGCGGATTTTTGAACGGTTTTACACCATTTCCAAGTCCAGGAACAGACGAAATGGTGGTACCGGTCTGGGGCTGTCCATTGTCAAGCACATTGCTACGCTTTATAAAGGCAGCGTATCCGTGGAAGAAAACAAACAGGGCGGGAACAGCTTCACTGTCAGATTGAAAGAATAATGAAGAAGACGTGCTGGTTGATGAGTCCAGAAAAGATGGGAATGATCGACTGCCTGTTTTTCTGTCGCCTGCTCCAACTCGGAAAGTGTGACTGAAGGGTTCAAATATGCAGAGAATTCTTTCCCTCTCTTCTTTCAGAACACAGGGCGTATTCATCGACGGCGTATACGCCGTCGATGATTCTATTTTTCCCCGTTTTTCTTTCGCTTATCCCGGATGTAGATGGACGCGCCGGGAGAATTGGTTGAACTTCTCTCTTCAATATCGAAAATCTGTACTGCCTTAATTATTTCTCCCAGCTTTTTGAACCCATAGTTTCGAGGGTCAAATTCCGGTGCCTGATTGGCGATATTCTGGCCCACATTACCGAGATAGGCCCAGCCGCTCTCGTCTGCGGAAGCATCCACTGCAATCCGAAGCATGTTTACCAGTTTGGTATTACCCCTGAGCAGTGTGGCGGTTCTTTCCCTGTGTTTGGGGGCCGCGGTTGTGTCTTTTCTTAGAATTTCTGTGTAGATGAATCGGTCGCAGGCACCCACAAACGCTTTCGGCGTTTTCTTCTCGCCGAAACCGATAACCGTCAGGCCGGATTCACGAATGCGGGACGCCAGGCGGGTGAAATCGCTGTCACTGGAAACCAGGCAGAACCCCTCTACTTTCTCCGTGTAGAGCAGATCCATCGCGTCAATAATCATTGCGGAGTCTGTGGCGTTCTTTCCCACGGTGTAGCCGAACTGCTGAATCGGCTGAATAGCGTATACCAGAAGGACTTCCTTCCATCCCTTGAGTCTTGTGTCAGTCCAGTCGCCATAGATGCGCTTGACACTGGCAGTTCCATATTTGGCAATTTCAGTCATTAAATCTTCAATAATAGACGGCTGCGCGTTGTCTGCGTCGATTAGAACCGCCAGTTTTTTTTGCATGTTGTCTGATCCCATAAATTCCCTCCATCGCCATTGTACCGCAATTCCCCTTTCAAGTGGAAATCGAATCCAGCAGTGGCAAAAAAAGAGCAAAAAAAAGCCGGGAGGGGATCCCGGCCTTTTTTGAGGATATTGGGTGAGAGGTTAAAATTTAAACTTGAGGTCGAACTGGATTGTTTTGGCCTCTTTTTCATCGTCGGTGGATTGTTTGGTGTCGAGGAAAGCGACAGCTAAGGCAACTTTCTTCCTCAGCTTCCGTTCCACAGCCACCTTGTATCCCTTTCGGTTGCCAAATCCGAAATCGGAGTCAGCAAATGCCCCGACAACAGCGTTGGGTTGGATATCGGCATATTTTACCTTGAGTTTCCAGTCTTCATAGTGGTAAGAAAAACCGATTCCAATGGCGGTGTCTTCTTTGTCTCCCGTTGTGTTGGTTTTGTTGGCATCGCTGTTGGTCACGTACTGACCCCAGAAGCTGATGTTGTCTGTTGCGTGTACTTTTACCAGGAAATCAATCAGTGTATATTCCGTGCCGTTTTCGAAGAGGTTTCCCCTGCTGGCAGGCGCGTTTTCCACATACTTGTTGAAGGAATAATACGCCAGGTTGAACGAAACCATCTCAAACTTCAACCCTCCCTGAACTGCGACAAGATAGGCATCAGAGGATGAACCATTTTCATTCAGCAACATCTGGGCCAGGGTCACGTAGCCGACTTTACCGAAAGACCACTGCTCCGCTGCGCCTTCCGGGTTGATATCGCTATCCCAGATTATGTCTGTTGTGACAAAAGGATTTGCCATTTTCCCACCTGTGAAAGTGAAATCTCCCTGTTTGTAAACCGCATACGCCCGGTCAATCCATACGCTTTTTTCTGAAAAATTATCATCCATGGATTGGTTCGTGCTGGTGGGGTCATTGTCGGAGCCGGATGCCAGGCGAAATCCCAATGACCAGTTATCGTCAATCTTCGTCTTTACGTTAAAACGAAGACGGAACCGGGCGCGTCCGCGATTCATTTTTTCATCTTTATCCTGATATTCATACCGGAGCCGCAGGTCACCGGAAAACTTCAGGTTTTCAACAGCATCTCCTGCAACCGATGAAAAATGCGGTACAACGAGTGCAAGGGAAATAACCATTACTTTCAAAAATTTCATTCTCGCCTCCAATTTTAATTACCGGCACAGGATTGTTCTAGCCACCGGCCTTATGGGTGAATAATAGCGATTGGTTGTCATTCTTTGGTTTGGAGAATGTAAGAAGAGTGTAAAAAAGCTGCGGTTGCGCAGCGTGAAGGATGGGGCAGGTGCAGAAAAGGCATGAGTATTGAACCCCTGATTTTCTGTCATTTAACATTTTACATTTCATATTTCACATTCCGGCTTCCGCCAGGGAGCCGGCGTGCGGTACAATGGAGGCGGAGGATTCAGCATGAGACTTGCCCTGGCTCAGTTAAATCCCGTAATCGGGGATATGAATAGCAATTTTGAAAAGATTCGGAGCGCAATATGGAGCGCACGACATCAGTCGTGCTCGCTGGTGATATTTCCGGAGCTGGCGCTTTCCGGATACATGGCAGAAGATCTGATGCAGAATGCCGGTTTTCTGGTTCACCTGGAATCGGCATTGAATGCAGTCAGGGCAGAATCTGATGGAATTGCCGTGATTCTGGGCCATCCGGCTCGGAATCCTGGCCACGGAAAGGTGCTTCGAAACTGTCTTTCGGTGTTTCGAAATGGCGAGATTCTGGCGGAGTATCAAAAGCGTTTGTTACCCAATTATGATGTATTCAATGAGAATCGCTATTTTGAACCGGGGTCTCAACCCGTGGTGCTGGAGTTGGATGGTGTCCGTTTGGGGTTAACAATTTGTGAGGATGCCTGGAATACGGATTTTTCCAATTCACCTGGACTTTACAGTGCGGATCCAATAGCGGAATCTGTGCTTGCCGGAGCCGACGTGATTGTCAACATTGCGGCTTCTCCCTTTTCATACCGGAAGGTGGCATTCAGGGAGCAGATGTTTTCCCGGATTGCAGCAAATTATCATTTGCCCCTTTTGTATGTCAACCAGGCGGGTGGTGTGGACGGCACTATTTTTGATGGCCTCTCCGCGGCGTTTGATAGAGACGGGCAGATTTTGAAAAGAGGCGCGGCCTTTGAGGAAGATCTGGTTGTTGTGGAATCAGAAGGGAGCGGCACATTTGTTCCGGGGGAAGGAAACACTGAAAACAGTCTTATTTTTCATGCGCTGGTTTGCGGAGTCCGGGATTATATTCGAAAAATTGGTGCAAAACGGGTGCATCTGGGCTTAAGCGGCGGAATAGATTCAGCTCTGGTGGCTGTGCTGGCTGCTTATGCTGTTGGCCCTGAAAATGTTACCGGAATTATGTTGCCATCCCGCTATTCCTCAGTAGGAAGCGTGAAAGACGCGGAGGAACTTGGAAGAAATCTTGGAATTGTTTTGATGGATATTCCCATTCAGGGAACTGTGGATGAAGCACTATCTTCACTGAGCGACGTGATTCCGGGTATCAGTGGCCTCACGGAAGAGAACCTGCAGGCACGTGTCCGGGGCCTGCTTCTCATGGGATGGTCCAACAACGAGAATTCCATTTTATTGAACACGGGGAATAAGTCGGAGCTGGCAGTGGGATATGCCACCATTTACGGGGATATGTGCGGCGCGTTGGCTGTGATTGGAGATGTTTACAAAACAAAGGTTTTTGAATTGTGCCGTTTTATTAACCGGGAGTTCGGTCCGACGATTCCGGGAAATATCCTCACCAAACAGCCGTCTGCGGAGCTTCGGCCGGACCAGAAGGACAGTGATACCCTCCCGCCTTATGAGGTGCTGGATGCCATTCTGGAGGGTTTTGTGGAGGAGGCGCTGGCGCCGGATGAAATTGCAGTGAGGGCCTGTGAAGACAGAGAATTAGTTGAAAGAGTCATTGGAATGGTGCTTCGTACCGAATTCAAACGGAAACAGGCGGCACCGATACTGAAGATTACAGGCCGGGCGTTTGGCACTGGTTTCCGTTTCCCTATTTCTTCGGGATGGAAACCGGGGAATTTGCCGGATCAAATAGAGATTGAGGAGGGGAAATGACAGAGTTGAAAGGGAAAATAGCAATCATTACAGGCGCGACTGCGGGTATAGGCCGGGAAACTGCAAAGTTGTTCGCAAAAGAAGGTTGCAATCTGATTCTTACCGGCCGTAGAGAGAACCGTCTCCTTGAATTGAAAGAAGAGCTGGAACATGGTCACGGCGTTTCGGTTTCGATCCACGCCTTTGATATTTCCAGCCGGTTTGCCTGCGAGGAATTTGTCAGCAGCATTCCGGAAGAGTTCCGGGAAATTGGAATTCTTGTAAACAATGCCGGTGTGGGCAGGGGCATGGACAAGCTTCACGAGGGCAGCATGGATGACTGGGAAGAAATGATTGACACAAACGTGAAGGGCCTGCTCTATATTACACGACTGATTGCTCCGGGAATGGTGAAGCGGAACATCGGGCATATCATCAACGTGGGTTCCATCGCCGGCCAGGAAGTGTATCCCGGCGGAAACATCTACTGTGCCAGCAAATATGCAGTCCATGCCATCAGCCAGGCGCTCAGGATGGAGCTTGTGGACACGTCCCTTCGTGTAACAGAGATTGCCCCCGGGATGGTAGAAACGGAATTTTCCGTTGTCCGGTTCCACGGAGACAAGGAGCGGGCAAACAACGTGTACAAAGGCCTGGATCCCTTGACCGGAGCTGATATTGCGGATTTGATTATATTCGCCGCCAGCCGGCCGGCCCATGTTCAGATCAACGAAGTGATTGTGATGCCCACTGCACAGGCTACAGCCACTATCGCCCACCGGAAAGGCTGAACTGACGAGATGAGGGACGGCTTTAAAAGGAGTGTGAAATGAAAAAAACTGGTTGGAAATTTCTTATTTTACCAGTGCTGCTGGGGTATTCGACATTTATCACGGCTCAGGACGTCACCATTGAGCGGTCCTACAGCTATTTTGGTATCCGTGCAGGGTATATGGAAATTGACAATCTGGAAGACGGCGGCAGCGCGAACATCGGCTTCACCAGCGGGTATCGGTTTGACGACCCATTTGCTATTGAGTTTTCTCTGGATTATCACACTTCCGAGTTTTCCGAAGTTAACCGTAGCACGTACGCCATTCAGGCCAGTCTGCTGGTGTACCTCGCACCCATCACTGCCAGGGTTCAACCCTATGTGCTGGGCGGCGGCGGCTACTATCTCTCAGGATATGACTACTGGACCGATGGCGGATACCGTCGGACCGATTTTACCAGCCATAAGTTTGGCAGCCATCTCGGCGGCGGAATTGATTTCTGGCCTACCCCTGACGTGTCGCTGACAGTGGATGTCCGGTATCTGTTTCTGCGGGAAGGTACGCCGCAGGACGCCGTTTTGGACATTAATGGAAATGTGGACGGAATTCTGGCTACCATCGGGGCGAAGTTCCGCTTTTGAACAAAATGGCGGAACCCACCGAAGCAGGGCTGTTTGAACAGTATGACCACATCATCGGTGTGGACGAGGCGGGGCGGGGTTGTCTCGCCGGGCCGGTGTACGTGTGCGCTGTTCTCTGTCCCAGTTCCAGATACGATGAACTGAGAAGTTTGAAAACCCTGACTGATTCAAAAAAACTCAGTCCGAAACAGCGGGATCGGGTTCTATGCGCACTTCTGAACATGAGGATTGCATACCGGGTATCGGTGATAACTCATAGAATTATTGATAATATTAACATTCTTCAGGCCACCCGCCTGGGGATGAAGCGTGCAGTGGCGCGATTAAATGTGCCGCAGGAATCGCATGTCCTTGTGGCGGTGGACGGAAACCAGCCCATAAAAACCATCTATCCTCAACTCACGGTGGTCAAGGGCGATTTGAAATTCAAAATCATTGCCGCGGCGTCCATCTTCGCTAAGGTGCTGCGGGACCGGTACATGGTGGCGGCTGCTGGAAAATGGCCCCAGTATGGCTTTGACAGACATAAAGGCTATCCCGCAGCTTCGCACAAGACCGCAATCCAGGAGTACGGACCCTGCCCGATTCACCGCCTCACGTTCAGGGGCATTCTCCCGGATAAGTGATAGTTGGAGTAGGGGTTAAGGGGGGGGGATTGGTTTTTCCGTCGAATTAATATTCACAACCGGCTTGTGTATCAGGTTCTGAAAAAAGAGCGGGTGGTTAAAGTACTGGCCATGTGGACACATTACGAATAGTAAATTTGGGCAAGCAGCTGATATCAAATAAAATCAAAGACAGAGAAAGGAATTATTCCTTTCTCTGTCTTTGTTCTAACGCCTGCGCCCACTCACAACGCCCACTTGCTTCCTTCTTCAAACAAATCGGGAAGGAGGTGGTTCAGCCAGCTTTCCAGCCACAAGGTTTCAATAAACCCGCAATGGCCGCCATGCTGAGTGATGGCCTGTCGAAGTAAGGGGTTTTCCTTCAGAGCGAGGATGCCTTCCACCGGGATGGCCGGGTCATCTTTTGAAGCAATGATGAGGGTTGGCACTGTCAGCCTGTCAAAGAAATCCGGGAGAAGGGTATAGGTGTTGAAATATTCTGTAACACTGGGGTAGGGAATCTGGTCTCCAATAAACAGTTCCATAATGGACGAGCATGTGGTCAGGGTTCTGGCTTCTGAAAAATCAAAACCTCCGGGAAATGCGGCTTCCTTTTTCCCCATGGAGCGGAACCATTTCTTCAAAAAATAGCGCCGCATCCACGGGATGTTGTCAATCCGTTCGTTACTTTTTGCCGGATTCATCAAAGGGCTGATCCCCACCACCAGCTTCAGGTTGGGAACAGGAATTTCTGCACTCTTGCGAGCGATTCGAAGGGCAAAATTTCCACCGAGCGAGAAGCCGGTGAGGAAAACCGGCAGGTCTCCGTATTTGTCCGCTATCTGCCGTACCGCTTCAAATACTTCGTCCAGTCGGTCGCTCCGAAAGAGATCATGATTCAGGTGGTGAGTATCCCCGTGGTCCCGGAAATTGAGGCGGAACACGTCGAATCCGGCCTGAAACAGGGCTTCCCCGGTACAGCGGATGTAGGTGGAGTTGGCACTGCCTTCCCAGCCGTGAAAGAGGATCACCACGCCTTTTTTGCAATCTTGCGAATGGGAACTCATGAATCCCTGAAGACGAACACCATCGGTCACTGTGAGGATGATCTCTTTTGCATGTTCTATCAATTGGGGATGCCGGGGCAGCCGGAGCTTTGAGCTTGCCAGCATGCTCTGGAGGGTTGGCGATGCCAGGAAGAAAGGTGGCTTGAACGTACTCGGATCTGCAAGTTCCACCAGAGAGTCAATATCCATAGTCGAAAATCCTTCTTTCGATTATTTCCGGAACATTAGAGGCAATGCCTTGAGAGCTTTCATCATTCCCGACAGGCGATTCCCGACTCCCTTGCCGTAAAGGCCCACAGTCAACCCCTTGAGGCCGTCAAAAACCTTTCTGCTGTTCGGTTGCCACCACAGGTTTTTCTTTGCCATGGTCAGCAGATCATCCACAATGGTCTGGGGCTGGGTCATTTCATTGAATCCCAGTTCTCCATGACTTCGACCAATACCGGACTCCTTGAACCCGCCCCACGAAGTTTCCGGCAACGCATGGCTCATCAGGTGGTCGTTGATGGTTACCACCCCGGCTTGAATCTGACTGGCGAGTTTTCTTGCTTTTTTCCGGTTCCGGGACCAGACAGAGCCGGTGAGTCCCAGATTGGAATCATTGGCCATCTGAACGGCACCCTCCATGCTGGAAATTTTCATTACACCGATTACCGGACCGAAGGTTTCATCCCGCATCACCTTCATGTCCGGGGTGACGTTTGTCAATACGACTGCCGGATGGAACTGCTTCAGCGTGCCTTCCGGCGGTTCGGGAGATTTTGCAAAGATCGTAGCGCCGTGGGCCAGGGCATCGTCAATATGGGCTTTTACTACCTCCACCTGCGCGGCGGTGGTCATGCAGCCGAGGTCGCAATCCGGGCTCAGGTTGTTACCGGGGCGAATCCCTTCTGTCCGTTGTTTGAGTTCTGCCATGAATGCGTTGTAGATGGCCTCGTGGACATAGACCCTTTCCACACCACCGCAGGATTGTCCGGCATTGGAGAACCCAGCCCAGACTGCACCTGCGGCTGCCCGAACGGGGTCCGCATCTTCACAAACCAGCATGGCATCGTTTCCCCCCAGCTCCAGATTCAGCGGGGTCAGGGTTTCCGCAGCCATAGCCATCAGCCGTTTTCCCACAGGAACGGAGCCGGTAAAAAAGAGTTTGTCCACTCCATTTTTCAGGAATCCTTCTCCGGCAACACGTCCCGGCAGATTGAGATAGTGAAAAACGCCATCCGGAAGGTTGGCGGATTCAATTACGGATTTCAACGCCAGTCCGGTGAACTGAGTTTCTGTAGCAACCTTCAGCAGCACCGCATTTCCCGCGAGAAGCCCCATGATGACTTCCGAAAATGGAATAGAAAAAGGGTAATTCCAGGGAGAAATGATGGCGATGACGCCATATGGAACACGAACGACTCGGGAGCGTTTGTTGATGAGGGCAATAGTGCCGAAGCCGGACCGTTCCGGTTTCAGGAAAGCAGGGGCTTTACGGCAATAATAATGAACAGCAATGGCTGTGGCCATGATTTCGGCGGCCAGGGCATCAACAACGGTTTTGCCATTGTCTTTGGCAATAATCTCCGCCAGTTCGTCCGCGTGGGTGACAAGGTAGTTCTGAATCTGCCGTATATGCCTTACCCGTTCCTTCACACTGAGTGCCGCCCATTCGGGTTGGGCTGATCTGGCGGATGTGACGGCAGCCTTGATATCTTCAACTGTGTGCACTGGCGATTCACCCAGCATCTCTCCGGTTGCGGGGTTGATGCAGGCAGTCTGTTTCGGGGTGGGGGACATATCTTCCTCCTGTTAATTCTAAGTGCTTCATCCATCATACCGTCTTACGCCCGCATGGTCAATTGACAGCGGCGGCCAAGTCTGAGTTTGAGTTTGAGTCTGAGTTTGAGTCCAGGAAAGGACACAACCCGCCTTTACTAGTACCCACTTAAACTTAAACTTCTTTTCTAAACATTCAGGACGTACCGGAGCATGAGCATGAAATGACAGGCGCTGCCGGCCATGACAAAGAGATGCCAGATTTCGTGGAAGCCGAAGACACCGGGCCATGGATCGGGTTTTTTCAGCGCGTATATTAGGGCACCGACAGTGTAGAACAGGCCACCGGAAGCCAGCCAGAACAGCCCTTCCGGGGTCAATACCTTTACAATGGGATAAATGGCGACAATAGACACCCATCCCATGAACAGGTAGATTGAAGTGGAAACCCACCGGGGAGCGTCAAGCCAGAAAAGGGATACAAAAACTCCAGCAAACGCGAAGGCCCATACTACGCCGAAGATGCTCCACCCCCATCCACCCCGGAGGGGAACCAGGCAGATGGGTGTGTAGGTTCCTGCAATGAGCATGTAAATCATCACGTGGTCCAGTGTCCGGAGAACTTTCTGCCCCCGTTCGGAAAGGGGCAGCAGGTGATACAGGGCGCTGGCGGTGTAGAGCAGCACCATGCTGGCGCCGTAAATAGAAAAGGATACCACGTGCCAGACAGTGGCCCGAAGAGCGGCCAGTGTAACCAGCACTGATAATGCGGTGATTGAAAGAAATGCTCCGGCCAGATGGGACAGTCCGCTGAACGGGTCTTTCAGTTTTTTGAAAACATGCATGAATGCCTCCGGATTTTTGAAAAAATATATCTGCTCATTATCAACAATCCAAAATAACACGGCAGGCGCGCGGCTTCAATCCTTACAGAAAATAAAAGATTTAATTGTAAACAGAGGTAAAAATCTGTATATTTTGTACAGGAGTAAAATATGTTTCAGGAAAGTGAAGTTGTCAATCTGGTTTTAGCCCTTTTGGTTACAGGATTCTTTATATTTTTTTCCAGAGGGTATCGTCGTCCGCGCTTTCCTTTTCTCTATCTCGGTTTTTTCAGTATGCTAATGGCCATTGTTTTTACCGTTGTGGAGGGGGTACTGTTTCCCGTTTTCTTCAATCTGGCGGAGCATTTCTGCTACGGCGCATCCGGCATCTTTTTTCTCATCGGCTGTCTGAGACTGGCAGGGAAGAGGGGGGATATCAATGGCTGAACACCTCATTGTCTTCTTTGATGTGATTTCTTTTCTGGCCTTTCTGGCAGCATTTGTCGTCTTGTTCCGGGTGCCAAGGGAAGGGATGGGCCGTTCCACCCGTGCCTTTCTCCAGGCGGCATTGTTTATCTACATTCTTGTCGTATTCTCCAATGTGTTGGAACACAGCGGAATTACGGCAGCGCTGGACCCATTCGAAGATTATATAGAAATCACTTTCCCTCTGTTATTCACTTTCTTCCTGTATACCGCCATGCTCCGAAGCGAGGTGGGATTGCGTCTCATCAGCGAAAAGCAGTTTCTTTACGCCATAGACATGGCAGAAAAGAGGTTTCAGGCCTTTACTGAGCACACCGCTGCTCTCGTGTTCATCAAGGATGCTGATGGCCGGTATTTGTACAGCAACCGGGAACACGGTGAGTTCACGGGCGGCTCCCCGAACTACCGACATGCCATGAAATGGCCCGAAGAGCTGAAAAGGGTTTTGAAAGAGCACGACGCTCTGGCATTGAAAACGGGCAAATGGCTGGGAGAGGAGACCGTTCTCGACAGAAATGGTCAACCTTGCATGTTCCAGGTGAGTAAGTTCCGGATTCCTCAGGAAGAGGGGATTTTTCTCATCGGCGGAATCGCCATTGATATCACGGAAAAACAGAAGTTGGACCAGGATCGGCGACGCCTCGCGACAATTCTCGAGCAGCTCGGGGAAGGCGTAATGGTGACGGAGACAGATGGCACCATCGTTTTCGTCAATCGCGCATTTGAAGAAATTGCAGGGTATTCGCAAAAAGAACTGATTGGGCAAAACTCCCGAATACTGAAAAGTGGCAGGCAGGACGAGAAATTTTACAGGGAGCTGTGGGACACCGTCGTAGCGGGAAGAGCCTGGAAGGGGGTGATGGAGAACAGGAGAAAGGATGGCTCTTTCTATCATGAGCAGGCCACTATTTTTCCTGTAAGAGATGAAACAGGGGCCATTATCCAATATGCGGCAATAATGCGGGACATTACCCGGGAGTTGGAGATGGAGGAAACCATTTACCAGTCCCAGAAGTTGGAAACCATCGGCCAGCTCGTCGCTGGTATTGCCCACGACTTCAACAATATTCTGACGGCAATCAGCGGGTATTCAGGGCTGGCCATATCCAGCCTTGAGCCAGGCAGCAAAGTCCGGAGCCATGTGGAAAAGGTCCGGGATGCCGGAGAGCGCGCCGCAGCCCTGACGAGAAGTCTGTTGGGGTTTGGTCGGAAACAGATGATTCAACCCAGGGTGCTGGATATTTCTGAAGAGATAAGGAAACTTGAGTCCCTTGCAAAACGAATGATCGGAGAGGATATTGAACTGGTATTGAAACTGGGGAAAGAAATTCCCCCTGTCTTTGCGGACCCGACTCAGATAGATCAGGTACTGATGAACCTTCTGGTCAATTCCAGGGACGCAATCCATGATGCAAAAAATGGTGGCGAACGTAAAATCATAATTGAAACCAGTGAAGCAGAACTGGATGAGTCATATGTGAACACTCACGTGGGTTCTACTGTTGGTCCCCATGTCCTCCTGAACGTCACAGATACAGGAAAGGGTATCCCGGTCGATATCCAGTTGAAAATCTTTGAACCCTTCTATACAACGAAGAAATCCGGCCTCGGTACCGGACTGGGACTGGCGACAGTTTACGGAATTGTGAAACAGAATAACGGTTCCATCTTTTTGTACAGCGAAGAGGGACAGGGCGCAACGTTCAAAATCTACTGGCCTGTTTATCAGCCGGAAGGAATGGTCAGTGAAATCCGAAAAGAATTTCCCATGGATAATAGCGCGATAAGGGGAGACGGGGTGATCCTGATTGTGGAAGATGAGGAAAGTGTCCTGAGCACCGCCAGGGCAGTTCTGGAGACGGCTGGATACACCATCCTGGAAGCGGAGTCAGCAGAGAAAGCACTGGAAATGATGGAAAGCTATGAAGGGCCGCTGGACCTGCTCTTCACCGACATAGTGATGCCGGGAATGAATGGAATGCAACTGGCTGAAAAGCTGTCAGAAATGCGTCCCGGCCTCAAAACGCTCTATGCCTCCGGTTACTCCGAAGCGGTACTGGAGCAGAGGGGCCTGCAGGGACTGGATGCATCTCTGTTACTGAAGCCCTACAGCCAGGGTGAATTGACCCGTCGGATTCAAAATCTGCTGAATCAGGAAAGATAAGTTTAAGTCTAAGTTTGAGTTTAAGTAAAGAAAGGAAGGGGAGGGAATTCCGGAGAATATCAAAGAGAATGAACAGGCAGTAGTCATTTTTGGCAACATTCTGCCAATTTTCCAGGAAACTGAGATGGAAGCCAATGTGAGAGATGAAACACACCTTTATCTTGGCAGGCACTACAGACTCAGGCTGGTTGAAGGGTCTGTTCAAGCCGTGAAGCTGACTCAGGGTCGAATCGAGATCAGTTTGCCGGATCCGTTTGATGACCGGAGAGTAAAAACTCTACTGGAATCTTGGTACAGAGAGAAATCAATGTTCCACTTCCAGAGTCTGTTTGACAAACACTTCATTATTTTTAGCGGCGTGTCTGTCAGAGAGAAACCCTTACTTCGAATAAGAAATTTGCGAACTCGTTGGGGAAGCATTTCAGACGACAACGTATTGACTTTGAATTTACAGTTAATTCGCGCGCCTCGGGAGTGCATTGAATATGTAATAGTGCACGAGTTGTGTCATTTGAAGCATCACAACCACAACAGCGAGTTTTACATGCTGTTGGAGAAGCATCTGCCTGGTTGGAAGCGACTTAAGAGCAAACTGGAATTATCCTTGTCGTAGTCAGATTCTTTTTTCCCTTTGTGTTGAGTGTCGTTCCCTTCCTTTTCCCCTGCTTTTTACAAATCACAAATTATGCATCACGGTGCCGCCGTAGGCGGCACTAGTTCCGGATATTGCTCGGTGTTTTTTCCGGGTGGTTCCGGAAGTGGGCGTAGCGTTTTGCCGTAGCGGAGGCGAATTTACGGATTATTTGTTCCAGGTCAGAATTTTCCATCAGATCGTGATACATTCTATCTTCCTGCAGTCGAGTGCTGATTTTATATCCCGCCTTGCATTCCGGCGCAAACTGGATATCGTCGGGCATCAGCGGCAGTCCCCCATTCATTGTCTTATGCAACAGCTTGATGACAGTGTGGGAGAAGAAGTTTTCCAGATCAATGACCCCTTCGGCATGGTTGATTTTTTCTCTGAATTCAGGGATCAGTTCTTTCTCAGTTGAGGTAAACGACATACGTCTAGTCATGATGCCTCCCGTGGGGGATTTCCCCCGGTTTATGTTTTGGACCACCATTTTCACTCCAGAATATAGGGATGTTGAAAGAAATTTACAAGGGGAACTCAACTATTTCAGGTCTTCCATTTCCCCTTGCTGGCTCTGTCGTAGAATCCCGGAAAAATGTGTTGAACGAAGGGCAACAGTCGATACCATCCGGGATACACAAGCTGGCGTTTCTTTTTTTTGTATGCCCGAAAAGCGGCTCTGGCAAGTCTTTCCGGAGAGCCTGCAAAGGGCGTTTCCGGTGGAGTTCGGGAACCGAAGGCCCGGGTGGAAAAGCCGGTATTGATTCGTCCCGGCAGCAGATTCAGAAGATGAACGCCGGTACCAATCAGTTCAGCGCGAAGGGTGTCAGAGAAGGCATTAAGCGCGTATTTGGATGCGCAGTATGCTCCCATGTACGCAACGGGAAGGACCCCTGCAACGGATGACACGGTGACAAGTGTTCCGTTTACTTTTTTCAGTGATGGAAGAAGACTGCGGGCCAGAGTGACCGGGGCGAAAAAATTCAGTTCCATGAGAGCCCTGAGTTCAGTTTCGTTCATCTCTTCCCAACCATCATAGAGCCCGATGCCAGCGTTGAGGATGAGTACGTCCACATGGTTAGTGAGCTGGTTTATCTGTTCTACAAGGGCAGGAAGGGCTGTGGAATCTGTCAGGTCCGCTGCAATGTGGTGCCCGATGGGAATTTCCGGTTCATGACGGGATATGCCGATAATTTCAAATCCGTTTTCAGAAAAAACACGGGCGAAGGGCTGACCGAATCCTCCACTGATCCCGGTGATGACGGCTATGGGGCTGGATGGTGACGCCACGGGTTACACTCCATGAGGAAAGTCTTCTTCCTGCAAGGTAACAGACGGTGGGCGGAGGCGTCAAGAAGGGAGATCAGTTTAAGTCCAAACTTAGGCTTGTCCCGACTCGTCTTCAAAGAGAAGCCTGACTTCGGTGATGTCCACAAGGGTTTCGGCGGCAAGTTTCAGACGGAAAGACAGGAGCTGTTCGAGTGGTCCGGTGATTGTGGCGTCAATTCCGTATTGATACGGGGGAAGGGTGGCCAGGACTCCCACCCCCACGTCCTGCCAGGCGGGGATGGTGGTACGGCCATCTGAGGTGATGGTGACGGACAGGTTGTCTTCCAGCGCTGCCAGTTCTTTCCGGAAGCGGTCAGGCTCTTCATCATCAAAGAATCGGGCTTTGAGGTCGAACCCGGCCATGCGGATTTTTCGTTTTGAAACCACTTCCATTCCCAGTTTTTCCTGGTTTTTCTTGATTGCGGCTTCAAGGTCCCGGGACAAGCCCTCCTCAACGCAGACATGTACGGAGTTTTCGAAGCCCAGCCAGTTTTTCAGATGATCTTTCAATGTTTCCGTTTCAATGCCGCTTCTGCGATTAAAATAATAGAGGGCGCTGCGGTTGGTGCCTGCCAGGAACCCCATCAGGAATCCCTTGAAAAGGATAAACGGAGAACTGATTACCAGTTCTACAAATGGTTTTACCATGGGGTGCCTCCTTTGATTCATCAGTTTGCGCAACCATACCGGCAATCATGTTTGATATTGTAAGGGCTGCTATTCAAAATATAGGGCCCATTTCCGAATTTGTCGAGGGAGGAGAATGTTTTCACTGCTTAATGAACACCGGAGTGATAGAATTTCAATGTAATGTGAAAAATGGGAGGAAACTGAGATGAGCCCCGTTTCATTTGAGAACATCCGTAACGCGGGTAAGCGGATCCGCCCCTACATCCATCGTACCCCGGTTCTGACCTGTGCAACCTTGGACAGAATTACCGGCGCATCCCTGTATTTCAAATGTGAGAATTTCCAGCGGGCGGGTGCGTTCAAGTACCGGGGTGCGTGCAACGCGGTGTTTTCCCTTCCGAACAGCAAGGCAGAATTGGGGGTTGCGACCCATTCATCCGGAAATCACGCGGGGGCGCTTGCCCGGGCAGCGGCCATTCGGGGGATTCCGGCCTTTGTGGTGATGCCGGAAAATGCACCGCCTGTCAAGGTCGCTGCTGTCCAAGGCTATGGCGCGGAAATTACATTCTGTAAGCCAACACTTGAGGCCAGAGAATCCGCTCTCAATGCGGTCGTGATGGAAACCGGCGCAACATTCATTCATCCCTATGACAATCCCCTGGTGATTGCGGGGCAGGGAACTGCTGCCCTGGAACTGATTACAGAATCCGGCAATCTGAACATTGTGATGGCGCCGGTGGGTGGCGGTGGACTTTTGAGTGGTACGGCAATTTCTACAAGGGCTTTGCTGCCAGGGGCACTGCTGTTTGGAGCCGAACCCGAGCAGGCGGACGACGCTTTCCGCTCTTTCAAGGGAAGGGTCTTTGTGCCGTCGGTGGACCCGAATACAATGGCTGACGGATTGTTGACCAGTCTTGGAAAGTTGACTTTCCCGTTGATCCTTCGTTTTGTGGATGACATTTTCACTGTTTCGGAGGAAGGGATCAAAAATGCCATGATGTTGATCTGGGAGCGAATGAAAATAGTGGTCGAACCCTCCTCCGCAGTACCGCTTGCCGCGATATTGGAACATCCGGAACCGTTTCAGGACAAAAGGGTAGGAATCGTTCTCAGCGGCGGGAATGCGGATTTGAACAATCTGCCGTGGAAGGGAGCGTGAGGATGGACAGAGACACTATCTTTCTTGAGAACCTCAAAGAAAAACTGAGGCGCTGTCCGGTTCTGAACGGCAGGGACGCGTTCATCCGATCTGCGGTCCTTGCCCTGCTGGTAAAATTGGACGGTGAATATCATCTGGTTTTTCAAAAGCGAAATCCCAATATCCGCCAGGGAGATGAGATTTCTTTTCCCGGGGGAAGGATCAGCAAAAAGCGGGACAATGATGTTCTTGGAACAGCCCTCAGGGAAACAGAGGAAGAGATGGGGATTTCCCGGGGAAAGATCTCCATTCTTGGAAATCTGGATTTTGTTATCGCTCCCACCGGCAATCTTGTGGATGTGGTGGTGGGGGTGGCGGATGTCCGTTCTCTTGCCGAGTTCGAGCCGAATTCAGACGAGGTCTCCCGAATCTTCAGTGTTCCGCTTTCGTGGTTCAGAGATAATCCGCCGGAAGTGTTTTCCCTTCAATTGCAGGCAGTTCCGGAGCTTATTCATCGAAATGGGGAAAAAGAAGTTCTTTTCCCGGCAAAAGAACTCGGCCTGCCTCCCCGATATCATGGAACATGGAAAGGGGGACGTTTGCCGGTGTTTGTGTACCGGTGGGACGGCGAGGTCATCTGGGGGATTACGGCCCGGATTATTAATGACTTGATAACCAGATTGTTTTCAGTAAATTAAATTAAATAAAGTTTAGTTCGTGGCTGGGATGAATAAGCCCCATTTCCGTCGCATAACTGAAAAACAGGAGGAGTCCCTTTCGTTCCCGGGGACCGAATGTGTAGTGGAGGTTGTGGGTGAGATAGCGGCGGGTAAGTTGCTGCTGGCGTTTTGTGAATTGATTTTCCCGGCTGAACTGATCCGCAATTTCTATTCGTTTTTCCATTCCGGACTCCATTGCCTTCCGAAAGATATCAGGTGACAGTGAGCTGGTTCTCCGTAGGCCCCACATGGCAAACACAAACGGAAAACCGGTGAATTTTTTCCATTCGGAGGCCAGATCCATGGCAATTATGGCAGGGTTTTCTATGGCGGATAGAAAGGCCCGATCCCCGATTGCCAATACACCGTCCATTTTCCGCATCCCTTCCGCAAGTTCTCCCTGGAAAGGAAGAAAACGGCACTTTGTTTTCACCCACCGGGACATCAGAATCTGGATCAGCACATTGGATGTGCGGGAGGCGGGATCAAGCCCGATGGAATGAATCTGGTCTGGCGATTTTTTCGAGAATAGAAAGACACTTTCCACTGGGCCTTCCGAAGCGATGCATACACCATCCACTGCACAGACATCCGGGATTTCAGGCAGTGAGATGGAAGACACAAGCCCGGCATCCACTCTTCCGGCAGCCAGCTTGTTGCAGGATTCGGAAGGGACATCCGTGGTGACTGAATATGTGGGGTTTTTGGTTTTCAAGAAGTGGGTAAGGGGAAGGGCATTAAGGTAGGGAATCAATGAAATAACTGGTTTAAGCGAGTTTGAAGTCAAGGCAGAATCGGGCTCCCTTTTCCCCGGGGTTTTCCAATGTGAGGTTTCCACCTACTGCCCGCATCATGAGTTTGGACAGATGCAGGCTCAGCCGCAGGCCTCTTGTATGATGGTCCAGACCTTCCATGAGTTTGAATCTGTCAAAAATCATTTCGCAGAATTCCAGTGGGACGCCTGCCCCTTCATCCTGGATGGTCAGGTGCACAATATCTTTTTCCCGTGATGCTGAAAGAGAAATTGAACCCCCCGGCGGAGAGTGTTGGATGGCATTTTCTATCACGTAATCAATCACCTCTTCCGCCCTGGAAGGATCGCTCATGACCTGGAAAGAGCTGATATCATTCAGGATGATGATGCCGGCCTTCTGCAGGGCGCTTTTCTGATTTTCCAGTACATGCTCGACCATAATACCCAGGTCGGCGGTCTGTATTTCAATATAGGCGCGGCTGTTTTCGAAGTTCACAGTGTCGATTACTCTATCAATAATAGTGGACAGGTGTTGACTCTCTTTGTAAATAACGTTCAGGAAATGTTGTTTGTCAGATTCTTCCGTCACGATTCCTTCCAGCATACTCTGCGAATAACTGATGACGGACGTCAAAGGGGTGCGAAGTTCATGGGACATCAAGCCCATGAAATCGTCTTTCAGTTTGTCTATCGTTTCCAGTTCTTTAATAGATTGTTCCAGTTGCACGTTGGCAGCCCGGAGTTCGGAAGTGCGCTGCTTGACCATTTCTTCCAGTTGCTCCGCATATTGGTTGATTTCCGCCATTTTGGCTTTCAAGGTACTGTTCAGGCTGGATACTGTCCGGTACAGACGGGCATTTTCCAGGGCGATGGAGATGTTATTTGAAAGCAGGTGGTAATATGTCAACGTTTCTTTCTTGAATGATTCGGTAGCACTGGAATACAGGTTGATGATACCCTGGGATTTGCCCTTAACCACCAGCGGAATGCAGACAACAGATTTAATTTCAGGCAATTCGCCCCTGACTTTCTCGAAAATGGACGGGTTTTTGTGGCGGGTGAGAAGGACAAGCCGGTTGCGTTGGATAATGGCCCTGGCTGCCGATAACCCGGTTTCGAGGATAATATGGTTCAACGGATCCTCTTTCAAATTGGTGTGTTCCACACCTTTCAACTCCTGGTCCGCTCCAACGTCCAGCAGGATAGAGACGCCGAAGTCTCCATGGCGCTGTAACGCTTCGGCAGCAAGTTGAATTACCCGATCTGTTTCCAGTTCCGCCAGCATTGCGGAACTGATCTGGTTGGCTGTAATCATTTCTCTTACACGAAGCTCGAGTGATTTTTTTAATTCTTCCAGTTCGTCATAGAGATCGGCCATCTGCATGTTGCTGGTCACTGCCTGGCGAAGGAGTGAAGTGCTCTCGTCCTCTTCTTCATCCCGGCTTGAGGAATCCAGTTGAATATTCACAGTAGCATCTTCCCGGGCGATTTCAGCGGATTCTGTCTCTTCTTCGTCCGTTTTATTTTCAATGGGTTGTCTCAAAGAGAGGAGAAAGGAATCCAGAATGTCTTCTCCAACCGGCAGTTTGTGTTTTGCGATAATCTGCTTCATTGAAAGGTTGCTGATTTCAAGGAATGCGTCTGCAACACCTTCGCCCCGGATGGCCACAGTTGGAAAATAGGGGATTTTTTTGTCAGGGTTGAGGGTGTCATTTAGGTCGGGTATCGGGGTCAAAGGGGATAAATCCCGTTTATTGTACTGGAAGACCAACGGCAGGGTTTCCAGGCTCAATTTGTAGTAGTTAAGATTACCGGCAAGATCTTTCAAGCTGGCAACGTTGTCCCGAAGTAAATCCTGCTGGCTGTCCACGACAAAAACCACGCCGTCCACGCCCGCCAGAACGGCTTTCCGGGTGGCATTGTATTTGACCTGGCCCGGAACGGTATATATTTTCAATTTGATCTTGAAATTGTTAAGGGTGGCGATGGTGATGGGCAGAAAATCAAAAAACAGAGTTCGATCTTCGTCTGTTTTTACAGAAAAGAGTTTGGTGGTGCTTTTCGGATCCATGACAGAATGCAGATATTGCAGTGAGGTGGTCTTTCCACAGAGCCCCATGCCATAGTAAACGATTTTGACCAGTATCTCTCTCTTGGAGAAGCTGATTTGTACCATGGCACCATCGTAAAGAATTCAACCGTTTTTGTCAATTGCATCTCTTCCCGACGACAGAGGGAAGTAAAGGCCAAATCTGAGTCTGAGCTTCAGTTTTGAGAGGAGCGTAAACCAGATGGCAATTCCCTCATTTCACTCAACCTCAAACTCAACTTTGTCTCTAGTTCCCTTCATCATCGTGGCGGCGAAGCCGCCCTCATGCATGGCCATTGTGCAGCGTCAGCGTGTATAGGCTGGGAATCAACACCAGCGTGATTCCAGTGGCGAACAGGACACCGAATCCCAGGGAAAGGGCCATGGGGATCAGAAAACGAGCCTGAAGCGATTTTTCGAAGATAATGGGGAGCAAGCCTCCGAAGGTTGTGATGGATGTCAGAACAACGGGTCGGAAACGGGATTTGCAGGCCTCCACAATTGCTTTTATCACGTCATTGGGATGCAGTTTCATTTTGTTTCGAATTGCGTCTAGCAGCACAAGGGAATCGTTTACCAGTACACCGGCGAGGGCGACGATGCCGAAGAAACTCAACAGACTGAGGTCGTAACCCAGCAGGAGATGACCCAGGACCGCTCCGATCATACCGAATGGGATGGCAGCCATGATGATAACTGGTTGCACATATGAGTTAAACGGGATGGCCAGCAGAACGAAGATGAGAAAGAGCGCCACGAAGAATCCGATCAACATGCTGCCCATGGAGTCCCGTCTTTCTTTTTCCTGTCCTTCAATGGAGTAGGTCAGGCCGGGATAATCTGCCCTCAGTTCCGGAAGGAAGTTTTCCTGGATATCCTGCAGTACTTTATCCGCCGCAACAACCTGCTCTTCCACATCGGCCTGTACATTGACTACCCGTCGCCTGTCCGCCCGTTTGATAATGGAGTAACCTGGTTGGATAGTCAAGTTCGCCACCTGGTTCAACGGTATACGGGCACCTGCGGCAGTAACGATTTTCATATTGGACAGGTTGGCAAGGGAGCGTCGTTCCTTCAGAGGATAACGGACCATGACGCGCACATCGTCCTTTTCCCGTTGAATCCTCACGGCTTCTGTTCCATAGAACGCTCCACGTACCTGCAGTCCGAGATCTGTGATTTCGAGACCCAGTGCTTTTCCCTTCTTGTTCAACCTCAGCTTGATTTCCTGCTTCCCTCCCTGGATGTTGTCACTGATATCCTTGACTCCGTCATAGTTTCTCAGTTCATCCTCCAAACGCCGAGCTGCCTGCTTCAACTGATCAAAATTGTCTGAGCCGAGCTGTACATCAATGGGGGCCCCCGCTGTGAACAGGGACGCAGTGAACTTTACGTTTTCAGCTCCGGACACTTCTCCGGTGATGTTTCGCCACAATATCGCGATATCATTACTGTCTATACCGGCCCGGTCTTCACCATAAACCAGCTCCATTACTACTTCTCCGAGATTGGGGGCAAAGACCGGCATGTCTGAATGACGCGCGGAATAGGGTTGCGAAGCTACATTGAGGATGATGTGTTTTACAATTTTCCGACCGTATTTCTTGTTGACACGAGATTCCACTTCCTCAGCTG
>PFTO01000030.1:0-10453 GCA_002789615.1 Acidobacteria bacterium CG_4_9_14_3_um_filter_49_7
ATTTCCAAGGCTTCCCTTTCTCCTGTTGATGCACCGGATGGGACCGCCGCCCGGCCCATAATCCCGGATTCAAGATAAACGTCAACTTCCACGGTGGGGTTTCCCCTGGAATCCAGGATTTCCCGGGCAAAAATATCTTCGATGAATGGCATTTCAGCACCTCCTTTACTGTCGGGGTGATTATAGGTCAGTAGTAAGCATTAATCAATTGCGTATTTACAATTATGTGATCGTGTAACCGGTACAGATTTTTAGTCGAGGGCACATAACTCATTCTCACATCGCTCAGCACGACAAACTGCCTTCCGGGTGAAAACGTTTTCGGCAGTTCCCGGTTAATGGCTGGAACGCGCACCTTACCAGAACACAGGTAATTATTCATAGTCACCACATTGATATCAAATGAAGTCCCTGTTTTCATAGCCCTTGTCCTTTCATTCTGAACACCCTTGAATTCTGAAAGACTGTGGGCAAAAACCAGTTGCATTGTGTTAACTATGTATATCTTACCTTCCAGGTTGATGGTCTTGGCCAGATTCAGATCTTCATCCAGCATAAAATCAAGGGGGACCTCCCTTCCTTCTTCCACGTCTGAATCATTCAGGAATTCAAGTTGCTTGGTTCCGTCATCAATTTCCTCATTTGCCTTCTGGAAAATCATTTGCACACCATCTGTGATGGTGATACATTCCGCTTGTCCAAATTTCCTCTTGTTTGTCGCACTGTTCAACAGGTCGATCAGCCTGATTTCTCCAGTGGTTGTCCCTTCCACGTATCCATCTATGATTGACCTATCCAGAAAATAGAGACGTACTCTTTGCATACTTCACCTCGGCTCAATTATTTCTTATACGGAATAATACCATATTATGGGTTACGAAAAGTGAAATTGTTTTCACCTCAAAATCTATGTTAGGATTGTATGTAACTTATTAGCCAAATTTGTATCAAAACTATGAAACATGACTGCAGACTATGGAGGGTTGTGTATGCAAATGAGAGTTAAACTTTTTCTTTTCATGACAATTGGATTTGGGATATTTGCGAATGCATTCGCAACGTCTCCAATGAAAACAAGCCAGAAGCTGACACTCAAACAGGCAATTAGAACTGCCTTTGAAAGCAGTCCCTATCTCAAGGCGATTCAATCCGAACGGGATACGGGCCAAACATATCAGGATGAAGCAAAGGGGTATCGCCTGCCCCAGGTAGATGTCAGTGAAATATACATTCGAACCAATTCTCCAGCGGATGTTTTTGGCCTGCAGCTCAGTCAGGAAAAATTCTCAATGGAAGATTTTGCCATGACAGATGCCAACCACCCATCCCCCATTAACGATTATGTCACTCAGCTACAGATTTCGCAGCCTCTCTACATGGGTGGGGAGATTAAACACGGTATTCTTGCCGGTGAAAAAATGGCGGCAGCATCAGAAAAAAAACTGGATCGGGCCCGCCAGGATGTTTCATTTCAAACTACGAGGGCCTATCTGAATGTTCTTCTGGCGGAACGGTATGTGGAACTCATGGATTCTGTTGTATCTACAGTTCAGAAACACGTGGAGTCTGCACAGGCCTATTTTGACACCGGTTTCATAATGGAAGCGGATCTTTTGCAAGCGAAAGTGTTTCTGGGTCAGATGCAACAGCATCAAATTAAAGCGCAAAACAATGTTCGCCTTGCTATGGCCTTCCTTTCCAATGTGATGGGTACAGACCAAAAGCAGGAATACAAGCTCACAGACGTTTTCACTTATCAACCACAATCCTATGACCTTAAACTGCTCGTTCAATCGGGTCTAGAAAGTCGCCCGGATCTTGAAGAAATGCGCTTGAAAGTAGAAGCAGCGAAACAGAAGATCGGAGTTGAAAAGGCGGGATACAAACCCAAAGTTTTCCTTGTTGGTCAGTTAAACTATCACGATTCCAATTTTGGCGGATTTGAGGGAGATTCTTACAAGGTCATGGCAGTGGCAAAATACAATCTCTTTAACGGGAAACGTACCCGGGCAAAAGTAAACCGGGCAAAATCCCAATATGAGTCCTACAACAATTATCTGACCCAGATGGAGAACGGTATTCAGCTTCAGATCAAGCAGGCATTATTTCGACTCCAGGAAGCTGAACAACGATACAAAGTGGCCAAACTCTCATATAAACAAGCAAAGGAAAATGTAATACTGAGAGAGGAACGATACAAGAAAGGTGTTGAGAAAACAACAGACTTGCTCGACGCCGACACAGCATTACAGCAGGCAGCGACAAACAAACTTCATGCACTTTTTGATTATTTGAAAGCAGAAAAGAACCTTAACTATATGATTGGCAAGGACCAGTAAGGGGGGACCATGAAACGGATATTACTCATAGCCACAATTGCCACGGCTCTTATAAGTTCAAATTGTTCCCATAACGAGATGGGGAAAATGAAACAATTGGCTCCGGTTAAGACCCGTATCCAGATCGTAAAAACAGAGGTTTTGCCGGAACCTGTTTCAGGCCCTGGACAGATCACTTCCACCACCGATGCTTATATCTCTGCAAAATCTATGGGGACTGTAATCGCGATTAGGGCCAAGGCGGGAGATATGGTTAAGAAGGGCCAGTCTCTGCTTGAAATCGACAGTTCCGATATTCATTCAAAACTTCAACAGGCAAAAGGCGCACTGGCCCAGGCAAAAGCGGCGTTCACCATCGCAGACAGCAACTACAAACGCTTTCAGGAGTTGTACAACCGCAAAGCAGCTTCAAAAGTGGAATTGGAACAGATGGAATATCAGTTCAATTCGGCAAAGGGAGCTGTCCAGATGGCAACTGGAGCAGTGGAGGAAGCAAATGCATACCTGAAATATGCGTCTGTCCGTGCGCCCTTTAATGCCGTTATTGTCGAGAGAATGGTCAATGTTGGAGATTTTGCCGCCCCCGGTCGCCCGCTCTTCCGCATTATAGACCCAGCCAATATGCAATTCGAATGCCGGGTAAGTGAATCAGACGCAAAATATGTCAAAAAAAATGGAGTGGTTCCGGTAACCCTGGACAATTTTGATGGAGAGCTCACCGGCACAATCGCAGAAATTGGTGGCGGTTCCGATTTTATGACCCACACAGTTGCTGTTCATATCAATCTTAATAAGACAAAGGGCTTACGTGCCGGCATGTATGGACAGGCCTCCTTTCCTGGTGTGCAGAAAACACGCATCCTCATTTCTGAAAACTGGATTGCAAGAAGGGGCGAGCTGAGTGTTGTTTTTACTCAGGGTCCGAAAGGGTTTGCCCGGATGCGCATCATCCAGACCGGCAAGAAGTTTGGTGACAAGGTTGAGGTTACTTCAGGGCTTTCCGGAGGAGAAAGAATTGCAACAACATCTGTGGACAAACTCTCCGACGGTCTGAAGCTGGAGACAAACTGATGCGTGAGGAAAAACTCGGTCTGTCCGGATCCATTGCCCATTACTTTATCAGCTCTAAGTTGACACCACTGCTTCTGGTGTTTTCACTCCTGCTGGGCCTTTTTGCCGTTCTCATAACCCCACGGGAAGAAGAACCGCAGATCGTGGTTCCAATGATTGATGTGATGGTTCAATATCCCGGGGCGGACCCTGCTCAGGTAGAATCCAAAGTGACGGAACCTGTGGAACGCCTCATGTGGAACATTCCAGGCGTGGAATACGTGTACAGCACCTCCGGTTCCAGTTTTTCACTTGTCACAGTCCGGTTTTATGTGGGACAGGACGCAGAAGACAGCCTGGTAAAAGTTTTGGATAAGCTTCAATCCAACTATGACTCAATACCCACAGGGATTTCCTTTCCTCTGATACGTCAGAAATCAATTGATGATGTGCCCCAGGCTGCAGTCACACTTTACAGTGATAATTACAGTGCCTATGATCTCCGTAGAATTGGTGTGGAACTTGCCAACAAAATCAACCGTATTCGGAACATCTCAACAATAAAGGTTATTGGCGGAGAACCCAGGACACTCCAGGTTATTCCTGATACGGTCAAGATGAAAATGAAGAACATTTCCCCACTCCAGATTGCCGATATGTTGATGAAACGGCACTGGCAATTACCCGCCGGTCAGTTTCAGAACTCAAATCAATCCTATGTTGTTCAAGCTGGACAATTTCTGCGTTCCGTCAATGATCTTGAAAATCTTGTAGTTGGCGTATACATGCATAAACCTGTTTTCCTTAAAGATGTGGCAAAGGTCAAGGACGGAGCGACGGACCCGACAAATTATGTATTTTGGGGAGCAGGTCCCAGTGCATTAAAGAAGGGAATTGATGATTATAAGACCTATCTTTCCCCGGCAGTCACAATTTCAATTGCAAAAAGAAAAGGCAGCAACTCCGTGGACATCGTATCAGCGGTGAAACAGATGGTTAATGAATCTAAAGGCTATATTATTCCCGCAGACGTACACACCGCCATCACCCGCGACTATGGAGAGACCGCGCAGGATAAATCCAATGAATTGATTCTCCATATACTCATTGCAACTGTTGCTGTTACCATTTTTATCGGATTTGCACTGGGGATTAAAGAAGCTATTACGCTTTTCATTGCGGTTCCCGTCACCCTGGCATTGACATTGTTTGCAAGCTATTTCTTCGGGTATACCCTTAACCGGGTTTCGCTGTTTGCACTAATTTTCGCCATCGGAATCCTGGTCGATGACGCAATCGTCGTTGTGGAAAACATCCATCGTCATTTTGTTCTTCATCATGGTGAGGGAAAGTTACTGCAAATTGCTGCAAAAGCTGTTGATGAGGTTGGCAATCCGACTATTCTGGCAACCTTCACGGTGATTGCAGCGCTCATGCCCCTTGCCTTCGTCTCTGGAATGATGGGCCCCTATATGCGGCCGATCCCGATAAACGCGTCCGCCGCCATGCTCTTCTCGCTCTTTGTCGCATTTACCATAACACCCTGGCTGGCTTACCATCTTCTGAAGCATGAAAAGCACGAAAAGCATGAGGCTGATGACCTGGACGAAGGAGAGACAAGCGGCTGGATGTACAGAAAATATAAGAAGTTCATGGGAATTCTCATTGAAAAACCGACCCACAGGTGGGCATTTCTGGGCCTGGTCGTATTCCTTCTTCTGGGGTCGATTGAACTCTTTATGACCAAACATGCCATTGTAAAAATGTTGCCATACGATAACAAAGCTGAAATGCAGGTGATAATTGATATGCCTGAAAGTTCTACTCTGGAGCAAACCACGGCAACGGCAAGGGATATTTCTGAATATCTGCGAACTGTGCCTGAAGTGAGTGATTTTCAAATCTATTCCGGCACATCTGCGCCGTTCAACTTCAACGGGCTGGTGCGGCACTATTTTATGCGTCGGGGCGAGAACGTTGCAGATATTCAGGTAAATTTTGTGCCCAAGCACGCCAGGCATCGCAAAAGCCATGAGCTTGCCAAAGTAATGCGACCCTTTATTCTGGAGATCGGCAGAAAACATAACGCAAACGTCAAGGTCACGGAAATTCCTCCCGGTCCACCGGTGCTATCCACTCTGCTCGCTGAAATCTACGGACCCAACTACAAACGTCAGATTGAGATTGCAGATCAGATCAAACATATCTTCAAAACAACTGAAGGGGTGACAGATGTGGACTGGTTTGTACAGGATAACCAGGAAAAACTTTCCCTTGTACCAGACTCAGTCAAAGCCGCTGCCCACGGAATTTCGGTTGAACAGATTACAAAAACCATCGCAATTGTTGAATATGGCATGCACATAGGATTGGCGGAACTGCCCCACGAAAGGGAAGATGTGTGCATAGATCTCAGGCTTTCTCAGGTAGAACGTTCCTCATTGAGGGATCTTAAGAATGTGTATGTCCATGCGGTTAACGGGCAAATGGTGCCTCTTTCGGAATTGGTCAAGGTGAAGCGAACCTTGGACCCGCAATGGATTTATCACAAGAACCTTCTACCCGTTGTATACGTTACCGGAGAAGTCTCTGGAAGAGAAGAAAGCCCCATTTATGCCATTTTGAAAATGAAGAAGAAAATTGCGCAATTAAAATTGCCGGAAGGCTACGGCCTGAACCAGCGATTCGCAGACGAACCCTTTATCGATAAAGACTATCAGATGAAATGGGACGGTGAATGGCAAATTACCTATGAAGTATTCAGAGACATGGGGATCGCGTTTGTGGCAGTAATGATTCTCATATATTTTCTGGTTGTAGGCTGGTTTCGCTCATTCCTGACACCTCTCGTTATTATGGCTCCCATACCATTGACCCTTGTCGGGATTGTTCCGGGCCACTGGTTAACCCACACCTTCTTTACGGCCACTTCTATGATCGGTTTTATTGCATTGTCGGGAATCATAGTTCGAAACTCCATTCTCCTGGTCGATTTCACGGAAATTCGACTGATTGAAGGAGCTTCCCTGAAAAATGCGGTTATTGAAGCCGGCATTATCCGGTTCCGACCCATTGTCCTGACCGCTGCCGCCTTAATTGTGGATGGTTTTGTGATTATTATGGACCCCATATTTGAGGGCCTTGCCGTCTCGCTGATTTTCGGCGTTATTTTGTCCACGATTTTGACGCTCTTTGTGATTCCATTACTCTATTTTATGTTCCACAAAAGCCACGTTGAACAAATTATTGAAAACAGGAGGAAAAACTAATATGACTGTAAACCAGGGACTCCGTGCACTTGCAGGCATTGTCATAATGGCATCCGCTATACTTGCATACTTTATTAGCCCTTACTGGCTTATTTTGAATGGATTTGTGGGGTTGAACCTGCTTCAATCCGCCTTTACCGACTGGTGTCCCGCCATGGTAATGTTCAGAAAAATGGGATTGAAAGAGTAACCTATTCTTGAAATGGTGAAAGGGGGCAGAATCGCCCCCCTTTTTTTTATTTACTGATTCACGATGGGAATGGCTGATATGCCCGACATATAGTCCTGCTCTGGAACGGAATTTCCCCAGAGCTCAAAACCAACCATGGGTTGATTCCCGTGTACTCTAATTTGTGATGTTCCTGCCGGGATACCGCCGGCAAAAATATCTCCTGCAAGGAGAACCCATTTTTCATTTGGATTCAGAAAATCATTCGGGTTATCGCTCTGCAAAACGGTTCCGCTGTCATCCAGGGCTTCCACGGTCAATGAACAGGGGGCTGAACCTGCGTTTAAGACGGCAATTCCAGTCCAGAAATCCGGGTCGGTGGAAATGTGTGGAAAAATCAGTCCAGTACTGCCTTCACTGAGACCTGGTACACCTGCAAGCAACCTGTCGCCCTTCTCTTCCAGTGTTCCGAACAGCTCAAAACCAATAATCAGGCCACCACTGCCAACTTCAGCTTTTACCCATGCGGTAGCCGCCGGATATTCCTTTCCATGGTTGATCCAGAAATTCTGGACAAGGTCCACCACCTTGGTATTGGCAGGAAGGGAAAACGTCACAACCTCCAAGGCCACTCCGTCTTTGTCATATGGAGTCAATGACAGTTCAGTTTCATTTTCAGATACATTTTCCAGCGCGATACCTGTCCACCAGTAACTACCATTCACATCTACATGGGGAAAGTACAGAATTGAGGCAGCCTTGGATTCATCATTGAGGAGGAAACCAGCAAACTGTTGGACATTTTCGCCCTTTTTTCGGAAAGTCTCCACTCCAGCCAACGTCTTCTTGTCCGAAGAAATAATGCCCCAACCCGAGAAGGATTCCGGATACACACCTCCATATACGTCTCTCAACCAGTCGAAGGATGTTTCTCCGAATTTATTGTCAAAGTAAGTAATGGGAATTGCCTCCTCTCCTGGCGACAGATAGTTAACAGTGGGGATTTCTGTGGACACGTTGACCAGAGACGTTTCCGTATCCCAGTAATTCGATTCAGGGGCAATGTGAGGAACAACAAGCGAGTCCGAAAGATAATCAACAGCCGGCAGAAATATGGACCTGTCCCGGTTGCGGCTCACCATGCTTGTATAACCGGCAAGCGGGGATGTGGATGACAGAATGACCCAGCAAGGGGCTTGTACCTTATCTTTCAACGGAGACAACCACAATTTCCCGTTTCCGGCAATGGTTCCCGACTTTACTTTGTACACAAGGCATCCATTATCTCCAATGACCTGGAGAGTGTACGGCACAGCTTCTGAACCAGGATTTATAATTCCAATGTGGGATGTCATATCCCCGTCTTCCAGTACCAGTGGGAAATAAAGATGGAAAGGGTCTGTGCCTACTTGAGGATTCAAAATGTAATTATCGTCCAGAATTCCCCTTCTGGTAAAAAAATAACGGAGCGTTTCCGTGTATTGTCCACCATATAGGGAAGTCTCTGCATTCAAAAGACGAACGGTCGAGGACGGATAATGGGTATCCGGTGCCATGGTCGGCAATGCCTTCATCAAGATACTATCCATTTTCTCTGCTCCGATATGGTTCCGAATCTGCCAGAGTGTGGATGACCAGATTACCCCGTCCCAGTGAATGTTGGCACTACCGGTCAAAGGATAGGGCTCCCGCATATTTTCCGGATAATGACGATCCGTCACAATGGGACGAAGCCGGGGCGGATCATTATCGGGATTCGGATCATACCCGGTTGCATCCCATTCTCCAATTGTATCGGGATAGCGGGTGTCCCCGCTGAAGGTGGCCGCAATGTAATCAGAGGTACCTTCATCCTGGGAGCCGGCATCCCAGGTCTGTCCAAGGCCAGGAATGGCGTTATGCTGGATTGCGTGCCCAAATTCGTGAAGTACAATTTCAACATCTTCCGCATCATCAACTATGCCGTCACCAAAGTGAAGGCCCCGGTCTGTTTCCATGTAATACGAATTGTCGTCGATCATGTAATGGACATTTACCGGCACACTGTAATTGACTCTTTCCGGGAAATCCAGGGTATCTGCAATGTATCTGCTGAGTTCCGTTATCCAGTAATATGCATTCACTTCTTCGAAGCGGAAATCATTCCGGGTATAATTAAATTCACCAGTATCCGACTGTGCCATCCCCGGAATGTAGCCAGGAACCGCTCTTGAATCAATGCCAGTGGCCGCCAGATCCACATATTGGTTTTTGAGTTTGCCGGATGTGTCATCCAGCAGGTGAAGCGTCACCTGCATTCTGGCATTATCAAGTACTTCCGAATCTTCATCGTTGTTATCGACTATTGTAATATCACCGGTTGTTGAAATGGGATTGGGATGAAATACCATCCCGATACCGTCATGGCTTTCGTGAATCATATTGCGTTTGAACAGGAGTTTTCCGGTTCCAGCATCCAGAAAAGCCTCCCAGCACTGGTCTTTTCCAGACACAATGACTCGGTACGCAGGCATCCCCTTGAAATAGCCAAGTGCAGGCCCGTCGTTCAACCGGTTTGTGCCGGGAATGGCCGAAAATGAAAGACGGGGAAGCATTAGCGGCGAAAGTATCGGCGATTTTTCATCAATGAATGTTCTCTCCAGACTATCCCTGAAAATTTCTATTCGTCCACCATTGAGCACAAAATAGACTCGTCCGTAGAAAACAGGCAGCCCTTTGTGAAGTTGCTGCAACCACAATATTGTTTCATTTCCATTGGTGGTTTGTCTTACAGGGACAAATTGATCGGGTGGAAAATCAAGATCTTTTCCATAGTCATTGATAAAAGCGGAGGCGACTTGTTCGGGCACTCCCTTGTAATTTCTGGACTGGCTGAAAATGATGTCTCTCACCCTCCCGGTATTATCCGGCATAAGAAATCGGATGCCATTTTCCCTTTTCAGACGCTTCAGTGAAAGTGTCGGCGCAGTCATACCTGGCCCACAGATAAGAAACATCGCAAATAATAAAGCCACGCGTGTTCTGATCACGTTCATAGGCTTATTTTACAACAAAATGGTCAATGTGCCAGGATTCCCCGTATGCGGAATCAATTTCAAAAATGAACCGAACCGTTTTCCCGGCATAAGTTGATATATCATATGACTCCCTTTTCCAGCGAGTAAACGTAACATCGGTTGCGCTCACCGCAGGTTCATTTGAAAGGGGAAGGCTCTGCATATAGGCTGGACTGAATGCCTGGAGAGTCGTTGCTGTGTCCAGATTCCAACCATCACCAACATTTATGACCTGTGTAATGTAAAAGGCGTCTGAGTCCACCGCAAAATCCGGCCATCCGAATTGAGAATAGAATGAAACTTCGGTCACATTGTCCGGAAGTGTCATGACGGGAGAAACAAGAATTTGATGGTTACGGATTGGTTCGTGGGTCTGAGGATCCTCCCCCCCATAAAATCCAACAATGTAATCATACCCATTCGGCACAGCCTGATCATAAATATCGTGAAAAGTACCACTGGTTCCATAGCGGGTCAGTGATGCAAGATCCCACCCCAGTCCGGTATCCTGGTTGTCAGACATTGGCCACAATTCCCAGGGATCTCCCTCAGCCGTGAAATCATCCCTTT
>PFTO01000030.1:10567-10937 GCA_002789615.1 Acidobacteria bacterium CG_4_9_14_3_um_filter_49_7
GGTCACTTTCGAGGATAATCATGCTCGTGTTTTCCGGAGGACCACTATTTTCACTATCTGTGAAAAATGCCTTTGCTGTGTTCACAATCTTCTGATTGGGTGCCAGATTATCGGAAAGTGTGATGGTTTTGAGTATCTTTCCGGCATTATCATAAGCCGTTGCCGTGACTGTCGTCGCTACTGCTCCCACATTTACAGCCGCTACTCCTGTCCAGAAAGTATCGCTTGATTCCACATGGGGATACAGGAGACTTTTGTTCCCGACGCTGGGCGCATTGATTCCAGCCAACAACTTGTTGCCCATGGCATCCGACGTACCAAACAGCTCATATCCTATCAATCGACCTTCTACTGTTGACACTTGTATCCA
>PFTO01000030.1:10967-21870 GCA_002789615.1 Acidobacteria bacterium CG_4_9_14_3_um_filter_49_7
GTCTGTCCAGAAGTTCTGTACCACCTTGACCAGTTTCTGAGATGCAGTCAAATCATAACTAACCGGGGCAAGCGCGGTACCTGCAGCATCAAATGGCTGGAAAATTGCGGTTGCTGGTCCGGTGGATACATTTTCAATTGCAATCCCTGTCCACCAGTACTGTCCATCTACATCAATATGGGGGAAAAACAAGGTTGTTGAAGTTCTTGATGTCAGATCCAGGCCACATTCCTGGTGAATACCTTCCCCCTTTCTGACGAAAAGTTCCATCCCGGCAATGACACTGGTCGACTTATCCGCAGGCACATTATTCCAGATTTTCCCCCAGAACGGCATTCCTCCCGGAAAACCCTCCGGAAACACGTCCCGTGTCCATTCGCACCAATACTGCGTCATGGGCTTAATAGGGCCAGCCAGTGCCTGCATGCCAGCAACATAGTCAAGAAAAACATTGCTGGCCTCATTGTCAGTCCGGTTTCCGTTCACAATGGCAGTATACGTGTCCCAATATTGAATTTCCGGGGCAATGTGGGGAAGGTACACTTGTCTTTCCAGGGTATCACTTGCACGAACAAACATGGATCGTAAATTGTCCCGGCCAATCATGTTCAGATACCCTGCCAGATGACCATTTGAAATCACTTCACCCCAGAAATTTCCTTCCAATTGGTCCATGGAGACAGGCGAATAATACCGACCCATTGGGTCAAGGGAACCCGCAACCGGTGAAATTACTTCGACCCCTTCCTGATCCATCACATGCAGAGTAAAATTCACAGTGTGCGCGTCGACATTTACCAGACCCACATAGGAAATATAGTCGGCACCGTTCTTTAGAAGCGGGAAGTAGAGGTGGTTCTCTGTTGTCTTCACTTTTGTGGACATTACGCCCGATTTACTCGCCCGAATAACTCGATTGGATCGAACTTCTGAAAATGAGCAAATTGAAAGGGAAAACACAACAACCGCAAAAATAAAGCTATTCCAAGGTCTGGGAAAGACACCCCACTGTTTCATTAACTACCTCCCTCTACCCAATTATCCATTTAGTCATGCAAAGAATGTGCCTGACAATCGATTCGTACTATTAAAAGTATAGCGTAGCTGAAGATTTAAATATACAAGTTTCCAACAAAATTCAAAAACTCAGCTTTTAAGCTCTTGAATCTCGTAAGTAGTAACAATATTGGCAGATTTCCTCAACATCGCAGAAGCGGAACATAATTTCTTTTCAGAAAGATCAATTGCCTGTTGCACTGCCTTTTCTGATATATTTCGCCCGCTGATTATGAAGCGAACACGAATTTCAGAATAGATTTTCGGATGTGTATCCGTACGATCCGCATCGATCTCAACTTTCAGCCCGATAATATCCAGGCGTTTCTTTTCCAGAATTGATACCACGTCATACGCAGTACACCCACCCAACCCTACCAGCAGCAATTCCATTGGCCTGGGCCCTGTATCATCCCCTCCGAATTTCACAGGCCCATCCATCAGAACGCTGTGCCCGGTTTCAGTAGTTCCCTGAAACGAACGCCTCCCTTTCCATTTGACTGTTGTTTTCATATTTTTGATTCCTCTTGCTCAGTTAATCATTTGCAATATCATCGTGCATGGGGCAATTCCTCAATGTAAAGAGACTGGGACGGAAAAGCTACACTAATGCCTTCCATATCCAACATTCTCAAAATATCAAGGTACAGTGCTTCCTGAATCTCCAGATATTCTTTCCAAACACTGGTTGCGGCAAAACAATATACGAAAATTTCCAACGCACTGTCTGCGAGCCTATTCAGGTTCACGAGAAAGAAATCATCGTGGATGTTCTTATTTTCAGAAATGAGTTCTCGGACTTTGTTCAATGCGACTTCAATTTTTTCAACCGATGTCCTGTATTCGATGGCAAGGCTGAAACAAATTCTTCGTCTATCCCTTAATGAATAGTTTTCAACTGATTGATTTGCAATTGAAAAATTTGGAACTGAGACCAGCGATTTCTCAAAGGTTCGAACCTTGGTGCTGCGAAACCCGATTTCCTCCACAACACCTTCTACGTTCCCCGTTTTAATCCAATCGCCTACCTTGAAGGGTGAGTCTACAATAATGATGATAGAACCGAAAAAGTTGGAAACCGTGTCCTTCGCTGCCAGTGCTACGGTCAAGCCTCCCAATCCCAATGAGGCTACAAGTCCTGAAACAGAATAGCCCAGATTCTGAACCAGAAAAAGAACAGCCAATACCCCTGTTAGAACTTTCAGTGACTTTCGGATTATGATCGCCAACTGGTCATCTACCGGAGACTGACGCCTTTCTGACCATTCCTGCATGAACAAAGAAAACGACTCAATGAGGACAAAGAATAGCCAAGCAATCAAATATACAACAATCGCCAGATAAAAATTGTTGACGACCTTGAAAAACAATGGGGAGGAAATGTCGCTTCGAAACAGGTTCAGTGACATATACACACCTGTAATTATCAAGAAAGCCCCGATTGGCCCCGGAATTTTGTCCACGAGATAGTCGTCTGATTTTGTCCCGGTGGAAGAGGAAAAGCGAGTAAAAATTGAAAACAAACGGGAAATTACCACTTTCTTGAGAAGAAAGGCTAAGAGAATAAACAAAAAGGCTATTATTGCCTTCCTGATTAGCGTGTTTCCGATAATATCCTGAAGAAAATCAAGTTTACTCAGCATAGAGGCGATCTATCAAATCCTTGCGCTTTTCGTCCACGACCCGACGCTTCACCTTCAGAGTAGGTGTCAGTTCTCCAGTTTCCAAAGTCATTTCCTCTTGAAGGAGGGCAAATTTTTTGACCTGCTCATACCGGGCCAGGTCCTTGTTGACTCCGTCAATCTTTTGCTGGTACAGTTCCAGAATCTTTTCATTTTTCAGGAGTTCTGCGTCAGATGAGAAAATAACGCCATTGCGGTTCGCCCATTTCTTGAGAGCCTCAAAATCCGGGACAATGATGGCTGAGATAAATTTGCGCTTGTCTCCGATGAGAACCGCTTGGGATACATATTTGATGGCTTTCAGATTGTTCTCAATAGGTGCCGGTGCTACATTCTTACCACCGGAAGTGACAATCAATTCCTTCTTCCGGTCAGTTATCACGAGACAGTTGTCCTGATCCAGATGTCCAATGTCCCCTGTATGGAACCAGCCATTCTTTTCCAGCACTTCTTTTGTTTCATCTTCCCGGTTGTAATAGCCCACCATCACATTAGGGCCTTTGCAGAGGATTTCGCCATCTTCAGCAATCTTTACTTCCACATTGGGAATAACAGGGCCAACTGTCCCTGGCTTGATCAGAGTCAATAGATTTACGGTGATTACAGGAGATGTTTCCGTAAGACCATATCCCTCAAGGATCTTCAAATCCGCTGCAAGGAAAAATTCGGCAATCTCTTTTCCAAGGGGCGCACCCCCGGAAATAAAAAACTTCAGTTTACCGCCTGTTTTCTGTTGGAGTTTGCTGAAAACCAGTTTGTGAGCAACCTTGTATTTGAAGCCAAGAAATCCGCTTGGTCGTCCTCCCCTGGATAGGATCGGAGATGCGGCCTGGCCGACAGAAACAGCCCAGAAAAAAATCTTTTTCTTCAACCCGCTTCCGCTCAAAGCCATGTCAATGATTCTCGCGTACATCTTTTCATACAGGCGTGGAACTGAAACCATCAGTGTCGGTTTCACTTCGACCATATTCTGGGGAACCGTTTCGATACTTTCTGCATAGGCAATACATCCGCCCAACAGCATTATGAGGTAATATCCAGCCATTCTTTCAAGCACATGGCTAAGCGGCAGAAAAGAGAGAGAGACATCACTGCTATCGTAATAGTCACTTCCCAGAACGGCTGCCCTTGCATCCACACAATTGGACGCAAGGTTCCTGTGGGTCAGCATGACTCCCTTGGGATTTCCGGTCGTTCCCGACGTGTAAATGAGAGTGAGTAGGTCATCCGGTTTTCGGGAGGCTGCACGTTCCTGATACTCCGTTTCATGTTTGCCTCGATACTGCTCTCCCTTTTCCATCAACTCATCCAATGTCATCGTATCTTTCTCGTCAATTTTTGTATTGTCCATCACAATGACATATTTCAATTTCTTACAATTCTTTCTGATTTCAGTGACTTTCTCGAACTGCAGCATATTCTCCACAAAAATTATGGAGGCATCGGAATCCTTCAGGATGTATTCTACCTGATCAGAAGGAAGAGTCGGGTAAATCGTGACGTCAGCTGCCCCAGCTGTAATCGTTCCCAAATCAGCAGCTGCCCATTCCCATCGATTGTGCGAAAGGATTGCTGCTTTTCCATTCTCTTCCAATCCCAGAGCAATCAGACCATTGCCAATTTTCTCCACTCTTTCTTTCATATCAAGAGCAGAAATAGGCTTGTATACTCCGCCTTCTTTGTACATAAAAAGCGAACCATTTTTCTTTTTTTCTACAACCTGAAAAAATAACTCACAAATTGTCTGGGGCTTCATTCGCTCCTCCCACTTAATTGTATTGAAGCAATTCTACTAGGAGTTTCAACATTCCGCAAGACCGAAGACAAAGGCATGAGTCAAAGACTTCGCGGAGTTCTCCAACTGGTATTCTTTTTTTGAAAGGAGCCAAGATGTAACCATCTCATCAATCATTCCGAAAAACAATTTTGTTCCGAACTTTGAGTCCAGTTGTCGGAAGATATTTTTCTCTTGACCCGTTTCAATTGTTTCCCGGATAATATTAAAATAATCTCTCAGTTTGGAACGTGTAAATTTCTCCATAAACACAATGTTATGGCGAAACTCAATTTGAAAAACTGTTGCCAGGTCCCGATTTGCCCCAAGATACTGCAGGTGGAGAAACGCGATCATCTCCAACCTTTCTATCGGATCGAATATACTCTTCAGCTTATCTTCAGAAACCCGGACAAACTTATCCAACGCCTCATCAAAAATCGCGGACAGGATTTCATTCTTACTCTTAAAATAAATATATATTGTCCCGTCTGCAACGCCCGCTTCCTTCGCAATTTCGGAAACACGTGAATTAAAATAGCCGTTTCGAGCAAAAATACGAATTGCCGCATGAATAATCTTGTTTCTCTTTTCTTCCTTCTTCAGTTTCATAAAAACCTCACGTTCAAAAGTGAATGAGCTCTCATTCACATTTAACCACACAATCCACTTCTCGTCAAAAAAGATTAAAAAAGTTCCCAACATCTTTTTCGTGAACGAACTTGAAATCCCCCTGCTCCCCATGTACCATCTACTCGTCCTGTAATATCCGGTCCAATTGTTTCCACGAGGGGGTATTTGATGAATCCGTCACCCATTATTTCTGTTTTGATGGGCAGTGACTCTGATTTCGAGGTAATGAAAGAAGCTGCCCTTATCCTCAAGGACTTTGATGTTAAATTTGAAATGCTTGTAACATCCGCCCATCGCACTCCCGGACGCACTTCTGAATTCGCACGCAACGCATCCGGTCGCGGTGTTAAAGCAATCATCGTTGGTGCAGGAGCCGCTGCCCATCTCGCCGGCGTAATTGCGGCTGAAACGACACTACCGGTTATAGGTGTCCCCATTAATGCCACTTCTCTTTCCGGTCTGGACGCACTCTTATCCACAGTACAAATGCCGGGGGGAATTCCAGTTGCAACGATGGCCATTGGCAAGGCGGGAGCCAGAAATGCGGCACTGTTTGCCATCGAAATTCTGGCAATTCATGATGAGATCCTTGCTGAAAAGTTAAAAACGTATCGAAGCCGATTCAAGGCATCAGTTGAAGAAAAATCCAGCCGACTGCAGGAGCGCCTGGATTCATTTCTGAATGAATAAACTATTCTACATCGAAACCTATGGCTGTAAACTCAATCAACTGGACACCGAGCGTGTCCGAAATGCCCTTCATGCCGCCGGTTATACCGAAACAGATGATCCTGAAGTTGCTGAACTGATAGTTGTCAATTCCTGTGCCGTTACGGGAAACGCTGAGAAGGAAAGCCGGTACAGGCTGCGAAGACTTCAACGGGCCAACCCGGATGCTCGGAAATACTTCATTGGCTGTTTTACAGAAATCCAGAATCTTCCTGATACTGTATTTCTCCGTGGTGAAGAAAAATTCCAGATTCAGGAATTAATGGGACATCTCCCTTCTTATCCTGAAATCCAGGAAAAACACGTTCGACCCCTTGTCCATATCCAGAATGGTTGTGACCTGAATTGCACGTACTGTATTGTCCCCTATTTTCGAGGTTCCAGCCGAAGCATCGCTCGGGATGAGGTTCTCGATCAGGTGAAGGCAGTCATTCATGCCGGTAGGAAAGAAGCCGTTCTCACCGGTATTCACCTTGGTACATGGGGCAAAGATCTGACTCCGAAGCAACACTTCCTTGATCTACTGCGATTCCTTGATAAACACACAGTAAATCAGCTCAAAATACGAATATCTTCCCTTGATTCAAACGAAATTCCAGACGATCTCATTGAGTATCTGCAAAACTCAGAAATTGTTCAACCTCACTTTCACATTCCGCTGCAATCCGGGAGCGTGGGGATACTGAAAAGAATGAAGAGGCGGTACTCACCGAACCAGTTTCTGTCCGTAGTGAATAAAATTCATGGGGCCATTCCTGAAGCGTGTCTGGGGGCAGATGTAATTGTTGGGTTCCCTGGCGAAACGGACGAAGAATTCAAGGAATGTTTTAGTTTCATTTCAAAGACTCCCCTTGATTACCTCCATGTTTTCCCATTTTCCCCGAGGACAGGAACACCTGCCGCAACCATGCCCGACCAGGTCCCGGAACCATTGAAAAGAGAAAGGGTGAAGCAGTTGAAGGCGCTTTCAGACGATAGACGAAAGCAATTTGCCCAGAGATTCATTGGGAAACACCGCACAGGAATCCTGATTTATCCCGATCTTGTCTTAACAGACAACTATATCTCCGTTCACCTGAACACATCCACAGATATTTCACCCGGAAGCGAAATGAGGGTCAAGCCGACGCACATTGCATCACAAGGTTCGGTTCACGGCATACTTGTCTGATATATTCTGTAATTACTAGGATTCGCTGTCTTCCTGGAAGGGATCAGGCGCATTAAGGCCCCGGCTGATGGTGCTTATCGGTTCCACTGAAGGGATTTCTTCTCCGGAGGTAGCGCCCAGCTCTTTGAAACGGCGAGCCGTTACAAGCACCCTGCCCTCCAGAGAACCCACAGCTTTATTGTAGGTTTCCACGGTACGGTCAAGTGATTTTTTCATGGATATAAAATGCGCGGCCAGCGTGCGAATCCTGTCGTAGAGTTCCTTCCCCAACTGACTGATTTTTTGAGCATTTTCCCCAAGATGCGCCTGTTGCCAACCATAGTGAGCGGATTTTAACAGTGCAATCAAGGTCGTTGGTGTAGCCAGCAAAACTCTCTTCTCAATGGCGAACTCAAAGATCTTGGCATCCTGTTCCAGTGCCGCGCTGAAGAAGTTCTCACCAGGAAGAAACAGGACCACAAATTCCGGGGTATTTTCAAACTGATTCCAGTACTGCTTTCCCGAAAGTTTGTTGATGTGCTCCCGAACCTGAGAGGCGTGGCGAGCCATACAACGGTTCTTCTCTTCAATATCCTTGGCTTCAATTGCTTCAAGATAGGCATTGAGTGGTGCTTTAGAGTCCACAACCATTTGTTTGTTTCCCGGCAAATGGACAATCATGTCTGGTCTCAGCAGGCCATCTTCTCCCGGAACGGAAGCCTGTTCCGCAAAATCACAATGGGTTTCCATTCCGGCAAACTCCACTACATTACGAAGTTGAATTTCACCCCAGCGTCCTCTCACCTGTGGTTTCCGAAGTGCTGTCACCAGGTTTGCTGTCTCGCCCCGGAGACGATCCTGACTATCCCTCAATGTGGTGAGGTAGGATTCAAGTGAAGTGAAGTCGCTCACTCTCTTTTTCTCCAGCTCGGAAATCTGCTGGTTTACCTGTTTCAAAGAATCTGAAAGCGGTGCGACAAGGGTCTGGATTGCCTTCTGTTTCATTGCGAGGTCGCCACTTGCATCTTTCTGTACCCCTTCCAGAACGGATTTTGCAAGACGAAGAAAACTTTCATTGTTGGATTCCAGCGCGTTTGAGGAAAGGGCCCGAAAGGAATCTGCCAGTTTTTTTTCTGCATCTTCGAGCAGTTTCAGTTTTTCTATTGCGTTTCTCCGCTCATTCTCTAATTCAGTTTCAGCCGCAATTCGCCTGTTGGATTCTTCCCGAAGTTCATTGTGCAATCGGTTGGTTTCCCGATTCAAATGGCGAATACGGGGTAAAAGCGCGAGAATGGCAACAAAAGCTCCAACGAGCAAAGCTATTGCTGCAATAAGGGCTGTCAATGAAGAGATATCCATTAAGACTCCGAATTACTTTTCTTCCTTCTCCTGTTCTTCCTGTTCCATCACCTGGAAAAATACATCCGTGGTAACCATGGAAGACATCATCATTCCAGCCATGGCTGCCCAGCGGTCAGTCTCGTAAAGCTTCACAAAACGCTTCATGCCTTCAATTAAGTCATCATCGGAGAATTCAAACAGTTCTTCTACATTGTGTTCCTTGAAAATGTTTTCAAGCACACGGATTACTTCGTTTACGACTACCTGTTCCAATTCACTTTCATGGTCCTCGTCATGTTTGTGCGGATCATGTGTCATAATTACTCCTTTTCCCCATCATAAGTGGGCATTTCTTAACATTATACATGAAATTGCAGCAAAACCATCAAATGAAGCCCGCCCGGATACCCCTTCTCCAAACTCCAGGCAGGAAATTTTTGTTTTCTGGTTTTCACCCCTGACTCCCGAATACGGGGGGATCAATATTAACGACAATTCCAGAACCGGGGAAAAGCAGGTTCAAAAGTCCGCGGACCTCATCAATCTGAGCCATCCTTTCGGGTGTTTTTTCAGAGTTAATATCCATTACAATATTAAACCGCTCATCAGAACCCACAATTCGAATGTCGTGGGCTGTGCCCATGAACGGATAATCATTCGCGAGGCGTTCAATTGCTGTTGTTACAACAGCGTACTTCGGGTGGCTGCGGTTCACCGGATCCACGTGCACAATTGCCCAGCCCGGGAACACGCCCTGGATCTCGCTTTCAATTGTGTCTGAGATGTCATGGGAACGGCTCAGCGTCATGGTATAGTCCACTTCAATATGAAGAGAAATGTTGTAAATGGAGCGAAAATCATGAACCACGATGTCATGAATGCCGATGACATCCTCATGTGCACTGGCTATTTCTCTAACTATATCAACCAGTTCCGGTGCAGGATTCCGCCCCAGAAGCGGGCTGGCCGAGTCTCGAATCAGTCCGATAGCGGTCACCATGATGAAAACTGAAACAGCCACTCCTCCTATGCCATCGGCCGAGGGCCACCCTGCATGGACAAAACCCAGGGAAATCAGTACAAGAACCGTCGAAATTGCGTCACTTCGATGATGATGACCATCTGCTATCAGCACACTTGAATCGATTTCTCGCCCAAGGAAAAATGAAAATCGAGCCAGCGCTTCCTTCACCAGCAAAGTGGTTCCGACAATGATTATTCCCAGAGTGCTCAGCTCTGAGACCGCCGGAGTTATAATTTTTCCAATGGAATCCCTCAGAAATTCAAGACCTACAACAAATAGAAGCGTGGCGACAATAACCGAAGCAATGAGTTCTGTTCGTCCATGACCGAATGGATGATCTTCATCCGGGGGTCGAGCGGATATGTTGAATCCCACAATTACAACAATCGAGGACAGGACATCCGACAGGGAATGCACCGCATCGGCAATCAAACTGATGCTGTGGAAAACAATACCGTAGAAAAACTTCACAGCTGCAATCAGAACATTTAAAACAATACTGACCACTCCTTCCAGAAGGCCGATTTTCTCGCGATTATGTTTCCCTGTTTCCGCAACCCATTCTTTAAAATGAGCCAAGCGCCCTGGTGGTCCCATCCACACCCCCCAACTCCTTCATTTAATAAATGATAGCATTGAATCAATTATCTGTCCAGAAAGAGCGCGAATCGTCCTTTGCTTGATTTATGAATATTGGGAACGTAAAATCAAATTATGGTAAGACACGTGTTTCAATTTATTGCATTGATAATGGTGTTTTCGCTACTGCAGAGTTGTTTCAATGAGGAAGAGCAAATGGTTGCCTTTCTGGAACCGGATGGCTCTGTCATGTTGCTCATTTACAAGCATAATGTATATTCAACTGAAAAAACGCCTTCCAAACGCATCAAAGAGGAGCGGGTACTACTGGACCATTTGCTGGATGAACGGGATATTCCCTTGATGAAAGCATTATCTGACATGGGCGCCAATCATGTCCACATACAGGTAATCCGGGACACTGTCCCCTATGAATATCTTGTAAAAGCTCAGTTTGATTCCTTCGAGGATTTTTTCGAAGCCCTTTCCGCAGATCAGAAATTGAGTACAGACGTAGACGTCCGATTGGAAGAACACGTCCGTTCGATCACAATCACCAGAGAGGAAAGCCCGCAAGTGGACTCAAAACCCGATAAAGCCGTAGATGACGAAAAAGTTCTTTTGATTATTGCAAATGCCTATGATTTGGAAACAACCGGGCTTCGTCGACAGGGGGATAACGGTGTGATTCTGAATCCGGCTCTTGTTTCTTCCGTTTCCATCCGCTGGAAAATGAAACCCAGATTAGACAAACCAAAAGTCAAACAGAAGTAAAGCACAGCGGACGGTGCATTGCGCCGCGTGAATTGAGGATGGTTCAGAAACGGACAGGAAATGAAATGACAAATTTCCCTGTATGTCAAGTCCTGATTAAAAGTTGACACATTTATCTCCCCATAACTCACTCCCATGATGAACCTCATGGGGAGTCTTCA
>PFTO01000058.1 GCA_002789615.1 Acidobacteria bacterium CG_4_9_14_3_um_filter_49_7
TGAGAATTTGCCCTTCCTGTATATCGTATAAGCGGTTGATAAGCTTTATAACCGTTGTTTTGCCGGAGCCTGTTACGCCAACGAAGGCAATTTTTTCACCGGCGTCAATGCTGAATGTGATGTTTTTCAGAACGGGCTGGTCGGGATCATAGCCAAAAGTTACATTTTGAAAACGGATTTCCATTTTACCGGTTTCGGGCAGGACAATGGCATTTTCCGGATCTGAGATGTCTTCCGGCTGATCGAGCATGTAAAAGACCCGCTCGGATGCGGCCATGGCAGATTGAAAGAGATTGAATTTTTCCGCCATCTGTCTGAGCGGGAAGAAAAACATATTGATGTAGGCAAAAAAAGCAAAAATAACACCGGCTTCCAGTGCCGTACCCATAAACATGTGGGCGGTAAACAGAACGAGGATCATTCCGGAATTGGATACAATTTCCAGTACGGGAAAGTAAAGCGCATAGGCCTGAATGACTTTCAGGTATGCTGAAAGGTAATTGTTATTACAAACTTCAAACACATCAGCCCGTTCGGATTTTGTCTGAAATATTTGAATCTCCCTTGCCCCTCCAATGGTCTCCGTCAGCACAGTGTTGATGTCGCTGTTTGCTTTTCTGACGCCCCGGAATCCGGTTCGGATAGACTTGCGAAACAAACTGGTGGCAACAGTGAAAAAGGGAAGGGTGATAAATGCGGCAAGTGCGAGTCTGGGGCTGAGCATAACCATGGCGGCAGCGATGAAGATAATTTTGAGAATGTCTCCAGCTACTGTAACAATACCATCCGAGATGAACTCCCGTATTGCTTCCACGTCGTTGGTAATGTGCGTCAGGGTTTTGCCCAGGGGCGTCTTGTCAAAATAGGAAGTGGGAAGGCGCATGAGTTTTCGAAAAAGGTCCATTCTGAGGTCGTAAAGCAGGCATTGACCCAGGTATTGAACGGTGATGGTGAAAACAATCTGCAGAAGGAAGCCTCCAATGAGAACCGCGGCCAGGACGATGCTGATTCGTGTAAGGCCTGGGACGTTCCCATTTCTCACATAGCGGTCAATTCCGGTTTTTACCAGCCAGGGCTGGATAACGCTGGCGGCATCCACCAATATCATCAGTAATGTCCCAAGGGCGACCAGGAAAAGGTGATTCTTAAGGGTCGGAATCAGCCTGCGGAACAGGCGACCTTTGCGTTCAGGTGTCATCAAGATTCCTCCCCCTCTGTTCCCGCCGATGCCGGCTCTTCTTCCATCTGTTGCAATTGAGCCAGTTTTGCGTAGAGCCCGTTCAGTTTAATGAGATCAGCATGTGTTCCAGATTCCATAATCCGACCCTTATCCAGCACATATATCCGGTCGGCGTTTTTCAGGGCCGTAATCCGATGGGAGATGATCACAACAGCCCGGTTCCTTTTTTCTCCGGAAAAGGCCTGGAGAATCTTTGCTTCAGTGCGTGAATCCACCGATGAAAGGGCATCATCCAGCACCAGCAGTGATGCGGGCCGGTAGAGCGCCCTGGCAATGGCAACCCGCTGTTTCTGGCCTCCGGAGAGTGTGATACCACGTTCTCCAACTATTTCATCAAGGCCCTTGGAAAAGGCGGCCAGATCTTTTTCCAGTCCCGCTTTTTCTGCGGCGGCCAGTATCGGTTCCGGGGCAGGTGAATTCTCACCCAGGGCGATGTTTTCTGCAATTGTCCGGGTAAAAAGAAAGGGATCCTGTGGCACAAGCGTCACCCGGCTCCCGATTTTCGTGGAAGTGATTTGTGAAATATCGGTTCCGTTGAGGAAAATCATGCCCGGTTCAGCCTGCAGAATGCCGGTGAGAAGTTCTGCCAGGGTGGACTTTCCGCAACCGACGGGCCCGGTGATTCCCACCGTTTCCCCCTTGTGAATCTGCATGGATATGTTTTTCAACGAGACTTCTTCGGATTGGGGATAACGATAGCTGAGGTTTTGAACGGTAACCGTTAGTGTTCCATCCGGAATATTTACTTTTTCTTCCCGGGATTCTTCAGGGGAATCAAGGATTTCGTTGATTCGGCCCATGGCACTGATTCCCTGCTGGATGAGGGACATGACCCAGCCGAGGGAGAGGATGGGAAAGGTGAGATAGGAAACCAGTATGTTGAACTGGAGGAGCTGACCGATAGTCATGTCACCGGCAATGACCTGTCGGCCACCAACTAACAGAATCAGCAACTCTGCAAGAGAAAATATGAAGACAAAAAAGGGCCACATGAAACCCCGCCAGCGAACGAGATCCATCTGCCTTCCGATATACCATTTGTTCAGTTTCGCAAAGCGGCCGGTTTCCACCTCTTCCAGGGTGTGGAGCTTGATAATCTCGATACCGGAGATATCCTGCCAGACCCGGGTTTGTATGGCGGCGGAGGCCTCTTGCACCTTGCGAAATCGCACTCGCAAAAGGGGCATCAATAAGAGAATCATCACAACCACTGTTGTGATCAGGGCAACAAACCATACCATGAGCCGGGAGTTCAGGGACAGCATGATGGGAAGAAAAATTGCGACACGGCTTAAAGAATTCGGGACGTACATCATTCCAGGTCCCAGAAGAGTGCGAACATCATTGAGGTCATTGGTGCTGCGGGAGATCAGGTCCCCGGTTTCCCGGAAACGGAAAAACATTGCATCCAGGCGGAGAAATTTGGCAAAAATATCCGAACGCAGCTGGAATTCAATTTTTCTGGAGACTCCGATGATGAGTTGCCGCATGGCATACATGCTGATGACTGTCAGGGCCGTGAAGAGCACCGCCATTTTAATATTTTCCATGATTACCGGAAGGCGGTTGGCACCTGTTATCTCATCGAGCATACCCCGCATGTAGGCCGGAATTTTTGAAATTGTGTAATTCTGCACGATGAGGAAGACAAAGCCGATGGTGAGTTCCGTTATGTGCCGGTGCAGATATGGGATTAACTTTTTCAGGTGCTTGATGGTTATTCTCCTTTTTCTTTTCCCGCAAGCACGGTCTCGTATAGTTCGTTATATTGGTTAACGATGGCATTCATATTGAAAGTCTCCACAGCGTGTTTTGCTGCCTTTTTACCCATTTCTTCAAGGAGACGGGGGTCATTCACAAGCCGAAGGGCGTTTTCTATGGCGGCGTCGATATCCCCGGTCGGAAACAGGATGCCGGTTTCTCTGTCTTTGACCACCTCAGGCAGACCCCCGGCGCATGCCGCTACTACCGGAACTCCACAGGCCATTGCTTCCAGCGCGGACAATCCGAACGATTCCTCCATGCTTGGCATAATCAGCAGATTTGCACTGGCTACGATGGGGCCGATGTTGGTTCGGATACCCATAAACTGCACCTGCTTTTCAATTCCAAGAGCTCCCGCCAGGATCATCATCTCTGACTGCATGGGGCCTTCCCCCAGTATCCATAACTTCATCGAACGAGAGGATTTTGTCGACAGGCCATGGAAAATCCGGATAACGTCCAGGGGCTGTTTTACCTTCCTGAGATTGGAAATATGAAGGCAGATAAAGTCATTCTCCGGATTCAACTGGTCCTTTTTTTCCAATCCAGGATTGAAGAACTCGGGATTCAGAAAATTGTAAATGGTTTGAATCCGGCCTTCCGGCATACCGAAAATATTTTCCGTTTCAATTCGCAGGTAGTTGGATACTGCAGTTATTGCGTCGCACTTCATCAGTGCGTGACAAGTGATGTTTTTCATGGTGGGATGGGCGCCTACAACAGTAATGTCAGTGCCATGCAGGGTGGTCACGCATTTCACATTGCGCCCGGAAATATCCCGGGCCAGAAGTGCCGCCACCGCATGGGGAAGAGCATAGTGACTATGAATTATGTCGATGTTGTATTTGACAATGAGATCACTTAGCTGAGATGCCAATGCCAGGGTGTACGGTGGGTAATTGAAAACCGGATATTCGTTGAGCCAGACCTTGTGAAAATGGATTCGGTCGGAATACTGCTCTCCCAGACGAAATGGGGGTTCAAGACCGACAAAATGGACACCGTGCCCCATTTCTTCCGCCATCGCCCGGCCGAGTTCATAGGCAACAATGCCGGAGCCACCCATTCTATGGTAATTCAGTACCGCGATTTTCATGTTTGTCGTCCTTTAGCGAATATCCTTCTTGATGAAGGGTGTCAGTACGTCTTCGATTCGAAGGGGCTGGTCACTGAAAAATGGTTCTCCAAAACTGGCGCCCACTTTAGCACCTGCCATAACAGCCCTTGCCTCCAGAATCTCCCAGAATCGATTGGACCGGATAAATGTTTTCGTGTTGCCGTCGTTTTCTCCCTCTGCGGTAACCTGCGAACCGTAAGCCCGGATAGCATTCAGTTTCACATCCCAGAATTTCGTGATGTCCACCACGAAATCCGGTTCAGCTGTTGGTATCAGTTCCGGAAACCCGATGCATACAGATGGTCTAAATGGCGGCTTTCCTGTATTAATTTTTTCCAGTCCGGCCAGAAAAACGCATTCTCTGACAATTATTCCTGTGTTTTGATGGTCCGGGTGTCGCATGGGAGCATTGGCGAAGGTAAACACCAGTTCCGGCCGGGTGTCCCGAATCACCTGAATCACCTTTAATCTGGCCGATTCAGTATTCTGCACATTCCCATCGGGCAGGTTCAGTGCAAAGCGTTTTTCCACCGATAGAATCTCCGTTGCCTTTGAAAGCTCAAGGGCGCGGGTTTCGGCAGAGCCATAGGTACCGGCCTCTCCCTGTGTCAGGTCGCAGATGCCGGTTTTCAGACCCTGTGCATGGAATGCCGCCAGTGCGCCGCCCATGAAAATTTCAATATCGTCCGGGTGAGCCCCGATGGCGAGAACGTCAAGCATGTCCAACCTCCAGAATCTGCGATTCAAAGCAATACCGGTCCAGTACCCATTGTACAAAATTCAGGGCGCCATAGCGGTTCATGAAATAGAAGAGGTTAAAAACCCGCTCCTGGGGCAATCCACCTGGTAGTAATCTATCGCTGAGTTCACCGGTATCGGATAATTTCTGCTGAATGGCAGTGTTAATTTCTGAGCGTTTTTTCCCCAGTGCGGCTTTGACCGCCGGTTCCAGATTTTTCTGGACTGTTTTGCGGTCCAGTCCCATTTGATCTACAAAGTTCAGGTATTCTTCCGTTTTCTCTGACAAATCGTTGTTCAGTGAGGAAATATCCACACCGCTTTCACGGTTTCGAACGTTCTTCAGGAGAGATTCCTTTTCCTGCTCAGTTACATCCAACACAGTCAAAGCGCTTCTCTCCAGCAGGCGTTTTGTCCGGGGCTCAATGAGAATTGCCGACATGCGCTGCTGAACCCGGGCCTCTTGAACCAGGTGGCGTTTATACCAGGGACCAAGCTCTGAGATGTATGCTACTTCCCCGGGCCCCGCAACATAGGTATCTGTTTTGAAGTACGCGTCCTGGCATACATTTCGTGTCTTCAAATTGGGGAGCAACTGGCCCATGTCAAGGTTAGC
>PFTO01000074.1 GCA_002789615.1 Acidobacteria bacterium CG_4_9_14_3_um_filter_49_7
TTCAGTTCATTCGGGAACACCGCCACATTCGATACAAAGAATTGAATCGAGTCCGGGTACTGAAAGCCCCCTCACCTGTCGCGCACTGATATGCAAGTGATCTAACAGCGGTCCTGTTTAACTAATTTCCGGAACGCAGGCTGTAACGCAATACCATAAATCCCACAAAACCGGAGGCCAGTGAGCCCAGAATAATACCAAGCCTTTCGTCAAATAAAAGATTGACGCCGGTTTGCTCAAAAGCTAGTGATCCGATAAACAGGCTCATGGTAAACCCGATTCCACATAGAGCTGCCGTGCCGTATAAAGATATCCAGGACATGCCCTTCGGTAGACTGCTTAATCCCAGCTTGACAGTTAGCCAGCAAAGGACAAAAACACCTATTTGCTTTCCAACGAACAGGCCCAGGGCGATCCCCAATGGAACACCATGAAGAACTTGCTCGACCCCCACGCCCGCGAAACTGATACCGGCATTCGCAAAAGCGAAAACCGGCAGAACAAAAAAAGCAACTGCGGGATGCAGATCATGTTCCAGGGATTTGAGCGGAGAATAATTGCCGTCTGATTTCGACTTCATCGGGATAAACATGGCTAAAATAACACCCGCCAATGTCGCATGAACGCCGGACTTCAACATCGCCACCCACATGACAATGCCAACCAGAACATACAGGCTTTTTGACTCCGTATTGCGTCTGTTTAAGACAATGAGAACCAGGATGCAGCCTGCGACAATCCCCAGCGCAGCAAAAGAAATTTTTGCCGTGTAAAAAACAGTAATGATTACGATTGCCCCGATATCATCAAAAATAGCAAGAGACGTAAGAAAAACTTTTATGGATCTTGGTACCCTTGACCCCAGCAAGGACAACACTCCTAAAGCAAAAGCAATATCAGTTGCTGCGGGAATTGCCCAACCTGCCATGACCGTGGTATCACCAGTATTGAAATAGATATAGACAATTGCCGGAAGCGCCATGCCGCCAATGGCACCAATTCCGGGTAAAATTATGTTTTTCTTATTCGAGAGCTCACCTTCAATAAGTTCCCGTTTTAACTCCAGACCGACAAGAAAAAAGAACACAGCCATTAATCCATCGTTGATCCACAGCAATAAGGGTTTCGCAATTTCAAGGGTGCCGATTCGAATTGCAACGGGCGTATCAAGAAACAAAGCGTAATAAGTTCGCAAGGGTGTATTCGCGCATACGACTGCAAGAACAGCCGCAACCATGAGAATGATACCACCGGCTGATTCAAGTTTAAGAAAACCGGCTATGAAAGATTTCCGCGTCTTATTCATACACTTCTCCCCATTTCAGATCCAGACACATTAGACCCTGTACAGGAGTTTTCACCTACCAGGTCCATATTTGTTGACTTATTGTTTCATCAAGATAGATTATAGCCGTTGTCCCCGGGTCATGTCCATCTATTTCATCGCAAGATCACATTTTGGAAGGTTGGCGGATTTGGTAGTGTTCCATTTTAATCAAGAGTGGGAAGACAAACTGCTATTTGCGGGGCAGACTGGCGGTAACCCCCACACTGCCGTCCGGGAAACGGTGCAATAGAAACAATTCATGGTTGAGCTTTGTGGTAATTTCTTCGACCTGGTTCCTGAAACGGGCCAGTTTCTTCTTTGACAGCTTTGCGGCAGCAATCATCCGGACATTGAGCGGGTTCAGCCACTTGCCCCTCGCTGACTTGATTCCGAAATGAAGGTGTGCCGCTGTAACCCGGCCGGTCCTCCCCGACAAGGCAATCTCCTGGTGGGCTGAAACCAAACGACCCTTCCCAACCAGAATGCGACTTAAATGAAGATAATACGTTCGGGTGCCATCCATGTGTTTTAAAACAACCATATTCCCATCAAGCTTCGAAAATCCGGCTCGCACAACACGGCCCTTCGCGACAGCAAACACAGGCGTTCCATTCCTGGCCCGAAAGTCCACGCCATGGTGAAAAGACTTCCTCCCCGTCACCGGGTGACGGCGCCAGCCAAAGGTGGAAGTCACGTGGATCCGATTCAGGGGATAACGCAATGACGAATGAACCAGCGCCTTCCCTTCCTTGTTGTAGTGCCCTGTCCACACAGAACCTTCCTTGCCGTCCTCGTAACGGAAACCTTCGTGGAAACCCGTTCTCTTGCCCCGGTACGCGGCATAGAGCACGAGGCTCGGTTCCACGATTTCCCCCTTGTAAATTCTATCTTGGACCAATAACTGGTACTGGTCGCCCTTCCGGGCGTATCGCCGAAAATTCACCATGCATTCCAGCACCCCGTTGGCAATATTGCGTACATGGTTCGAAACGTCTCCCCTATCCTTCAGGGCCTGGTTCAGTGTAGTATCGATACTTCCTTCAACAAGCCGGATCCGTTTCGTGGTGGGGAAAACGGTCAGCTTATAGTCAAAGTCCTTTTTTTCTCTGTTCCACACCAGGCTGTGGCGGGTAATCATGTCGGGCTGAAAAACGAACTTCACAATCTGCTTTCCATCCGGTGACATCAAAATTTTGAAGGACTGTCCCGCCTTCAGACGGCGAAAATCTACCTCACCACGGAGCGCGTTAACCACACCCATTGCCTGTCGCAAATCAAATCCGTCGGCTGCAAGGATTGAATCCTCAAACCCCTTTCCGGGAAGAATCTCCCCCTTCAGCCAGTTCCCGTATTCTGATCCATTCTGAAATTCTGGTTTTTCCACAAGTCTTTTCAAGGGTGCAGGATTTGGTCGGGTAAAAAAGAAGAAAGAAATCACAACTGCTAAAATCAAAACTCCAACAACTATTATCTGCCACGGCTTCAGCCTCATTTACGTACCTCATTCTTCCGTTCTGTCCACAAAAAAATAACCTATTCGGGGGAAAAAGGCAAACCTTACGCGCTTTTGGCGCAGTGATGAGTGATGAGTGATGGGTAAACCAATGTCTTGTCTTGATATAGGTTGACACCTATAAAGCCGCTAAACGCGGCAAGGGAGGAGAAGACATGCAGGAAATCATGGTAAGGTACAGTGAAGCCTTCCAATTTCGAGTGGTACAGGAACTGGAACAGGGGAAACTAATCAGTATTCTTGAAGTGCAACGAAAATACGGAATACGGGGATCCAGCACCGTTCGAGGTTGGCTGAAAAAATACGGCCGGGAATAACTGCTCCCCCAAAAAATGAGGATAGAGATGCCAGACGAACAGGACCAGATCAAGAAACTGAAGAAAAAAATCCGTGACATGAAACTTGCGCTTGCAGATGCCAAAGTTGGAGAAATATTGAACCGGACATTTTTTGAAATAGCTTGTGGAGATTTTGGTGTACATGACATCGAAACATATCCCAGCAGAAAAATCGCACGGATAGCCTGCCGGTAGGCTATCCGTCTTTATTGCACAGACAGACCACATATGTCGCTGGGGATGAAGACGCCCCATGAGGTTCATCATGGGCAACAGTTATGGGGAGATGAATGTGTTAACTTTTAATCAGGACTTGACAAAAAGACAGGAAATGACCTGCCCCTCGGCTTGTCGGAATGGGGAGTTGCGAGGGACAGGCACCTTTCACTCTTTCGTATCGAAATCGGGAAGAAATTTTCGAACGAGTTCAATGGAAGCGTTAAGATCAAATGACTCTATCTGTCCAAGGGTAGGATTCAATTCTTTGGCTATCTGTTTTCGCAGCGTCGGTATCCAGACATCCGGGACAGGTTGCCAGGTCTGAAACTTCAGCTTCCGTCTCACAAAGTCATGTAATCGGGACGAGAGAAATATTTCAGGCAGCGTTTTCTTTAGAACTGTCAGGTCATAATAATCACGGATGGCTGGCGTTTTCCTTGTGACACATGCACGTATTTTTTCTGCAACCATCTCCTCAATCTGCATGCAGGCAATCGTAAACGGCTCCATGACCAGTTCTCTCAGGATCGGGTGCATTGCAAGGGTACGCACGTTTCTGGACTCCGGCTTCAGCAAGAGAGAATCCCTGTGTGTAATCTCTAATTTTACCGTACCCTGTTTTTCAGAAAGGGGTGAAGCATAGGCATATTGAAAAGCCATCTGCTGATGGGAATCAAACTTATTCGAAGAAACCGGCGTAAGAAAGCCAAGCTGCTCAACCAGTTCATCGGACATTCGTTCCAGTTTTTTCAAGTCACTTCGCCGAGCCCCATGGCTCAACCCGCGATTTGCGTTGATATGAACAAAATCCAGATCCTCTGAGAGCCGATAAAAGTCCATATGACATTTCGCGAGGCAAGTACCACCCTTGAAAATCAGCGGCCATTTCCGCTCAACCAAATGCTCAAGAATCAACGACAGAATCCAGTCTTTCTCAACCAGCTCAGGTGAAAACCCGCTGGATTGAGCGGTTTCAAGAATGATCTCCCGGCGCTGGTCAGGATTTTGAAACAATGATTCCCCACCTCTTATCAATTTTCCCCCCTCTTCCCATTCCGTCTTCCAGCGCAATCAAGGATCGTGTGGAAACTCGTTTCGCATCATCCGAAGTTGCCACACCTGACTGTTGAAGCCCGTAGAGTACGCGCCTCGCAGTGCGGTTGATTGGGTAGCGGATTGCGTACTGCCGCATTCGCTCCAGATTAAAAACATCGGGTTGCTCCTGAATTAACCTCCACCACCTGGAAAATCCGAACGCATCACAGAAATCAATGGCAGCCCGTTCCGAATCAGGCAATCCATCTGAATTTATGCCATAAAAGAAATCTATTTTGCGTTTGCGGAAATGAATTTTGAAACCCGCCCGTTGCTGAAGACCGGAGCGCCTTGCATTAACTACTGTGTACCAATTTGGAACCTGATCCACAAATCCCAACCGATGAAACGCTGCCAGACCACCGAGATAGTAAGGTCCATCCTTTTCAAAAAGTACCGGGAGAAGCTGACTAACAGTTCCCTTCAATTCTGAAATGCGATAAACACAGTTTCGGTACACAACCTGAATCAAACCGCATCGCAACAATTCCGGAATGCTTGTGTTAATCCCAATTGATTGAATCCCACTCACCAACTGTTCCCGGCTTACGAACGGTGTGTCTTCAAAACGAAAATAGCGAACCAGCCGATTCTGGTCTTCCCTCAATAATCGTTTTGTTATATTTTTCTTCCTATCTGCACTTTTATTACGTTTCATAGAAAAAATATACAACAGACTTCACTAAATGTCAACAGGCATCCGGTGCCGTGCGCGGTGAGCGTCAGAAAATCCGGGGGAAATGGCTCTCTTCGCTCATCACCCATCACTTCTTCTTTACTCAACGTTCTCTGATTCTTACCATTCACTATCCACGATCCACGCAGCCCGGTGAGCTGATCTCACGACCAGCTCATTAAGACCACGGCTGCCGCCGCCAGCGCAATGGCCGTCCACTCCCGTTTTCGCAGAGTTTCAGCGAATATGAACCGCCCACCCAACGCAATCAGCACAATCGTTCCGGCTCCATAAACGGGAAACGCCACAGAAGCTGGAACAGAGGCAAAACTCCGGATCAGGAA
>PFTO01000053.1 GCA_002789615.1 Acidobacteria bacterium CG_4_9_14_3_um_filter_49_7
CGGCATTTCTTCCATCGTAACCATTTCCGGTACCGGACTAATTCTGCATCCTCGAAAAATAAGGATGGAAGGTGCCGCCATGGAGCTTTACGGCATGATGAACCGATCACGGTCCACTGCCATGACCACTGATCGTTATGCGGGGGTTTTTATGGAACAGGACACGGACACCGGGGAAACCGTTTTCTGGCGGGTTGTAGATGGTAATAGCAACGGGCTTCGGAAGCAGGACATCATGGCTGGAATTGACATGAAAATCAGTAAAGGATTCACCCTGGAAAAAGATTACCCCGGCGTAAGTATCCGACGAAGAGGTCTCAGGAGCGGCATCATCTCCTTTTCTCCATCGTATAAATCTTCAACAGGCTCTGTTTTTTTCTACACAAATGACCCAACGGAAGGGGAAATCCGGGTCAAACTCTACGGACTGTCCACTTTAACCCGCCCGGTACGGGTGTTTCCCGGTGGAAGCGAGAAAGCCCTGTGATTGCGGCATGGGTCTCTCTTCACCGGGCAGCCGGTTGTTCTCTGAGGGCGAAAAAGGCTGCCCTTCTTGAAAATGGTGAAAATCCAACGGCAGTACTGGATTTTCTCAGGCAAAAAGGCATTCGAAGTAATGAAAGCGAAGATAAGCTCGTCATGGAACAGGTAAAGAAGCTGAATGGATGGATTATGACTTTCAAAGACGAAGATTATCCGGAGCTTTTGAAGGAAATTGCCGATCCACCCCTTTGCCTTTTCGGTGTGGGTGACCGAAGCGCACTCTCCAGACCAACTATCGCCTTTGTGGGAACCCGCCGACCAACCCAGTACGGCTTCAATGCTTGTTCGAAACTCATCCGGGAGCTGTCGCCAGCACATCCGGTTATTGTCAGCGGAATGGCATCCGGAATCGACACCCGCGCCCACTTCTCTGCATTGGAAAACAAGCTTCAGACAGTTGCAGTGATGGGCACCGGACTCAACGTGGTTTACCCCAGAGAAAACCGAGAATTGTTCCAGAGCATTGTCAAGAATGGCGCTGTCGTTTCCGAATGTGATCCGGACACAAAACCGGAACCCTTCCGGTTCCCGGTAAGAAATCGTATCATCAGTGGAATCAGCACCGGCGTTGTCATTGTGGAAGCCAGGGAAAAAAGCGGCACATTGATAACAATGCGCCTGGCACTGGAACAGAATCACGAAGTATTTGCCGTTCCCGGACGGCTCTTTGATCGTGCATCAGTCTCTACTAATCGTGCCATCCGGAATGGGGAAGCCAAGCTAATCACATGTGCAAATGACATTCTTGAAGAATTGATTGCGTTTGACATCCTTGGAAAATCTGATACAGTCGTTCCCGAATCCGCGCCGGGCCTGCTCGGTTACCTGGATGAAACTGCCAGGAGCATTGATGAGCTTGAGGCGTTGAGTGGCCTTTCCAGAAACCAGATCCTCATGGAAATCACCATGCTGGAAATGGACAGCCGCATCGAAAAGAATGGAGCTAATCAGTTCAGAAAGAGAGTGTAATGGCAAAAAAACTGTTGATTGTAGAGTCCCCCGCAAAGTCCCGCACCATTTCAAAATACCTTGGAAAAGAGTTCCAGGTTGAAGCCACCATGGGCCATATTATTGACCTGCCCAAATCCAGGCTGGGTGTGGATACTGACAATGACTTTGAACCCCAGTATGTTGTAATCCCCGAAAAACAGAAGATTGTCACCGCACTGAAACGGAAGGCGGCATCAGCGGACGAAATTTTTCTCGCGGCTGACCCGGATCGGGAAGGAGAGGCCATCTGCTGGCATCTGAATAACATGCTGAAAAAGAAAGGACGGGTTATTCACCGGGTTCTATTCAATGAAATCACGAAAGCCAGCATCAAGAAAGCTGTAGAAAACCCCGGTGAAATTGATCTGAACAAATTCAATGCCCAACAGACCCGCCGCATCGTTGACAGGCTGGTCGGATACAAAGTATCCCCTCTTCTCTGGGAAAAAGTAAAACGCGGCCTCTCAGCCGGCCGGGTGCAGACTGTGGCACTCAGAATCATCTGTGAAAGGGAAAAAAAGATCCGAGCATTCAAGGAAGAAGAATACTGGTCCATTACCGGTCATTTCCTCACCGAAAAGGGAGAGGAAATTGTCGCAAAACTGGGCCGTGTAAATGGAAAGAAAGTTCGGTCCGGTAACGCAAAAAGTTCTTTTACTGTCGGCTCAGAGGAGCAGGCAGCCGACATTCTGTCCAAATTGAAGGCAGGAGAATACACCGTATCATCCCTGGAGAAAAAGGAAAAAAAGCGCAGGCCACTTCCTCCCTTCATCACCAGCAAACTGCAACAGGAAGCTTCAAGGGTTCTGGGATTTTCCGTCAAGAAAACGATGGCCATGGCTCAACGCCTGTACGAGGGAAAAGACGTCGGACAACAGGGATTGGTTGGCCTTATCACTTACATGAGAACAGACTCTACCCGAATTTCAGCCCAGGCGCTGGATGAAGCGCGAGCTTTTATCAGCGAAACAATGGGAGAGGACATGATACCGGCGAGGGCCAACGTGTTTGCCGCCAAATCCGGTGCTCAGGATGCTCATGAGGCGATACGGCCAACGATGGTTCACCTGCCACCGGATAAACTGAAAAAACACTTGAGCCGGGATGAGTTGGCCCTTTACACTCTTATCTGGAAACGCTTTGTCGCCTCCCAGATGATTCCGGCCATTCTCCATGAAACCAACATAACAATCAGTTCCGGGGTTTATGATTTTATTGCCAGCGGCACCACGCTGGTACAACAGGGATTTACGAAAGTGTACAATTCGGGAATCGCCAAGGACAAACTGTTGCCTGTGGTATCTGAAAATGAAAAGGTACAGGAGAAAAAACTGGTTCCGGAGCAGAATTTCACCACTCCCCCGGCGCGATTCACTGAAGCGACCTTGGTAAAGGAGTTGGAAACCAACGGCATCGGCAGACCCAGTACCTATGCCTCCATCATCTCAGTAATTCAGAACCGGGAATACGCTGAACAGCATGAAAAGAAATTTCACCCCACCCCCCTCGGAGAACTGGTCAATGATATTCTCATTAAAGCCTTTCCAGACATCTTCGAAGTCAGCTATACTGCCGAACTGGAAAACCAATTGGACAGTATCGGTCAGGGCGACATGGACTGGCAAACTCTTCTGAATCTTTTTTATCATCAATTTTCCGATGAACTCAAGACTGCCACAAATACCATTGTCAACGTCAAACGTGACGGCATTGCCACCGATGAAAAATGTTCAAAATGCAATGCTCCAATGGTTATTAAGGTCGGACGCTACGGTTTGTTTATGGCCTGCACCAACTATCCGGATTGCAAGAGCACCCGTGATCTGGATAACGTAGCTGAAGAAGATCAAACAGAAGAAACCTGTCCGAAATGCGGCAAAGCCCTTGTCCTGAAATCCGGACGCTACGGTAAATACTTTCAATGCAATGATTATCCTGAATGTGATTACCGGAAATCGAAGAAAAATGGAGAGGTAAAAGAGGTGGACCGGAATTGTCCCAAATGCGGGAAAGCGCTTGTTGAAAGAAAAGGACGGTATGGGGTCTTTGTTTCCTGCTCCGGCTATCCAGAATGCCAATACATTGAAAACGCCAAAAAAAAAGAATTGAACATCCCCTGCCCCAAGTGCAAGGATGGGAAGGTGGTTCAACGCCGCACCCGAAAAGGCAAGGCGTTTTACGGCTGTTCCAGTTATCCCGATTGCGACTATATATCGTGGACGCGGCCCGGTTCTGAAAAGAAAACGGATAGTAAAGAAAAAGCAGAGAAAACTGCCCCCCCGGAATCAGACTAAAAAGTTCTTTGCAATGCAGGGTTGTTGCATTATAATGTGAACCCTGAGTGGACCTTTAAGAGGAGGATTGTGCAATGAAAAAAAACATTCACCCGGAATATGATGAAGTGACCGTCAGCTGTGCATGTGGCAACACATTCAAGACGCGGTCAACCAAGAAGGAAATTTCGGTGGAAATATGCTCAGCCTGCCATCCCTTTTTCACAGGGAAGCAGAAACTCATTGATGCTGCCGGCCGTGTTGAAAAATTCAACCGCCGTTATGCAAGCAAGGGGAAAAACTGAGCACCGCAAATGTTTGATCAACTTGCGGACATTGAAAATGAATTTGAACTATTGACACGAAAAATGAGTGATCCTGACGTGGCTCAGGATCATTCTCTTTTTCGGAAACTGTCCAAACAGCGCTCCGAGCTGGAGCCCCTCGTTTCAGCCTATCGAGAGTACAACCGGATAAATAGCCAGATAAGTGATTCATATGAAATTCTTTCTGATTCCGGTAGTGACCAAGATCTGAAGGCGTTGGCGGAAGAAGAGCTCACGTCTTTGAAAGAAGAACTTACAGAAATAGAGGATCGGTTGAAACTCCTCCTGCTACCCAAAGACCCCAACGACGAACGAAATGTTGTGCTGGAAATACGCGCTGGTACCGGCGGTGATGAAGCAGCCCTTTTTGCTGCAGAAATATTCCGCATGTACAGCCGCTACGCTGAAAAGCGTAACTGGAAACTGGAAATTATGGACATCAACCAGATTGGCGTCGGCGGGTTAAAAGAGGTCGTAGCTGTTATTGAAGGACAGAATGCCTACTCAAAACTGAAATATGAAAGTGGTGTACATCGGGTCCAGCGGGTTCCACAAACCGAATCCGGGGGACGCATCCACACGTCCGCAGTAACAGTGGCAGTGCTGCCGGAAGTGGACGCAGTGGAGGTTAGCATCAGTGAAAAGGATTTGCGCATAGACCGGTATTGTTCTTCAGGCCCCGGCGGCCAGTCAGTCAATACCACGTATTCCGCCATTCGTATTACTCACATTTCCACCGGTCTTGTGGTCACCTGTCAGGATGAAAAGTCTCAGATCAAGAACAAAGAAAAAGCTATGCGTGTACTCCGTTCCCGACTCTATGAAATGGAACAGGAAAAACAGCATGCAGAAATCGCTAAAGACCGGAAGAGCCAGGTTGGGAGCGGGGATCGCAGTGAGAAAATCCGCACCTACAACTTCCCCCAGAGCCGCATTACAGACCACCGCATCGGGAAAACGATCCATCAGTTGAGCGCCTTTCTGGACGGTGAACTGGATGAAGTCATCGATGCCCTCAGTGTCCACTACCAGGCCATTGCCATGAAGGAAGCATCCACTGTCCGGAGTTAACCTGAGACATGGACAGTAACGAACCCACACTTATTCATCTGCAGCGTGCCATAGAGAAACTTCAAAATGCTGATATCCCTTCTCCTGAACAGGACATTTCAGCCATTCTTTCAGGCTTGTTTCGGATTCCCAGATATCGGGCTGTAACCGGCGATTTTGCCCTCACACCCGAAGAATGGAACCATTTTCATCTGCTTATTGAACAACGAAAAGCTCACAAACCCCTTCAATATATC
>PFTO01000066.1:0-147 GCA_002789615.1 Acidobacteria bacterium CG_4_9_14_3_um_filter_49_7
AACCCCGGCAAACTCAGGTCTGTCTTTGAACTTGTCCAGCACCACGATGTCATTTTCTCCCACAACACCCATGAAGGTTTTCAGATGAAGGCCCTGTCCCACCGGAATCAGAAATACCCGATATCCTTCTCTTTCCACAATGGATTT
>PFTO01000066.1:241-5385 GCA_002789615.1 Acidobacteria bacterium CG_4_9_14_3_um_filter_49_7
GGCGCTGAGATATGTTCAATTTTTTTGAAAAACTCTTCCAGGACAGGGGCAATCAGTGTGGTCTCTCCCCGCCGACTGAGATTGCCCGGCCGGGTGATGACAGCAAGGTCCTGTACAATGACTGCCTGGTCTTCTACAAAGGTGCTGTCCGGGAACCGGTTATTCCCATCCAGAACCGTCACTTTAACGCCGCATTTTTCCAGTGCGCTTACGTACCGTTTATGTTGTTCCAGTGCCAGCTTTATATCAGGTGCGCCTAAATCAGAGGTGGTGATCCCTTTGGCATACTGATTTGATGGCTTTCTCACAATTGCGTTTTGAAACATAAGTCCTTCCTTTCTATTTCTCAATAACCGGGGAGCAACATGATTCTGTTCCGAACCGGTCATTTGACAGGTTCAGGTTCCTTTTTCATAAATCCCCAGCTGATCAGCCGATCTCTGGCGTAATCCGCCTGTTCTCCCGAAGTGACAACTTTCAGAAAGAGCTGGTACTGTGAGGCCGCCAGCTGGCGGTGTTGCATCCCTTCCTGGCAAAGTCCTTTGAAAAAAACCGTATTGGGATTGCCCGGAAGCAGTTCTTCGTAGCGCTTGAAGTCATCGAATGCCGCGTTGTACTGTTTCATTGAAAGCTCTGCCATACCAGCGACATGATGCGCCTGGGCCTCTCCGGGATACACTTCTTCGGCTTTTTTTGCAAAACTGGCGGCTTGCGGATAGTTTTCTCTGGCCAGCTCCAGTTTGGCCATCAGGGTCAGGCCGGTATAATCCCGGGGTGCCAGTTTCAGACCCTTTTTCAACTGGGTTTCAGCTGTGCCATACTTCTTATCTGTGATGAATATCGAACCATTTTCAAAAGCTTCAATGGCGGGTTTCTGTTTTCGGAGTTTCACTGTATTGTCCATAAAACGGTCCCGGAAAAAGGGCAGTTTCGTTTTGTCCGCGTACAGGCTTGTCATTCGGCTTTTCGCGGTGGCATAGCGTTCCGAACTCATGGGGTGAGATGCGAACATCCGGTCAAAAAAACCGGGTTTGTGTTTGGACATTTGCTGAAGAACGTCCATCAATTGAACCATTCCTTCCGGGTTGTACCCGCTTCGAACCATATATTCCATCCCAAGTTGGTCGGCCTGGCGCTCATCACTCCGGCTGTAATGAGCCAGCAACGCTCCAGCACCCACAGCGCCAAGTCCGGCGGCCAGAGGCGCATATTTCTTGTTCTTTTCCGCCACCACGACAGTGCCGATTGCCAGGGCGACCCCGAGCAGCATTTTTTTTGTCATCTGCTGCGCGGTGTGCCGGGCATTAACATGGCCGGTTTCGTGGCCGAGCAACGCGGCAAGTTCTGCTTCATTGTTCAGATTCACCAGCAAACCCCGGGTCGTGGCAATACTGCCACCGGGGAAGGCGTAGGCGTTGGCGTAGCAGGCATTGACGCAACGAAAAGAGTAAGGCATGTCCGGGCGGTGGGAATGGGCAGCGACAGTAAGGCCGACCTTGCTGACGTACTGATTCAGCTCTCCATCCTGCACAGCTCCGTAGTCTGCAGAAAACTGGTGGGGGGAACTTTCACGATCCAGCGCGATTTCCTGATCCCTTGAAACCAGCATCAACTCCTGCTTCCCGGTTACCGGATTCACGATGCAACCAATGGCAAATGACGTCCCCGCAATGCCAGTCACCCACAGAAAATCCCGACGCGTTAGCTTTCCGGATGCTGAAAAAGATTCCCTCAGCAACACCATTTTTTCCTCCATTCATCCTGGTTTTTTATAGTATACAATAAAACTAATAATGACCTGTCTCATTTTTGCGAGGACTTCACTTTCATCTTTTTTTCCGGGACGGCTTTCGGTACAATGTCAAAAATTGGGCCATGAAGTGACAAAAAGGGGGGGTAATGAAAAGGAAGGTGGTTTGGATTGGAATTCTGGCATTGGGTTTGATCTGCTTTGTGACACTACCGGTACTGGCACAGGAGGTCGCGAAAAGTCCGGTTTCCCGGAAAGCGCCGACTTTTTCCGGTATGCTCCTGCAACCCAAGTTTGTTACCATGTTTCTGCTGGCCATTGCGGCCGTTGTTCTGCTTTACTTGCGGCGCATGGGAGAGCGGACACGGGTAGCGCTCTTATTGTTCGCCACTTTTGCGTTCGGAATTGCCGGCAACCTGCCCGGCCGGTTTTTCCAGGCCTATGTCATGCATCCATCACCGATTTGCGCCACTACCAAACCCTTTTTGTTCGGTCTTCGGCTTCCATTCGTTGTGACCATTGTTGTGATCGGCATTCTGACCCTGATCGGGCCGAAACTCTTCTGCAGTTATGTGTGCCCCGTGGGTGCCGTGGAGGAATTGGCGGCCAAGATATCCCGAAAATTTAAGTTCCGGATGTTCCGGATCAACCCCTCCGCAACACTTCTGACGCGCATGGTCGTGTTTGCGCTGTTTGTTGCCCTGAGCGTTACGGCGTATCTCCACACCACATTCAAAGGAAAGATTTACCCGGTTTCTCTTTATGATTATATCAACCCATTTCACGGATTTGAGATTACCGGCGGCCAGCCGGTGATGGAAATGGTTTTCAATTTTCTGCCCCTTGTGCTGGTCATTGTGCTGGCGTTCAAATGGTATCGTCCGTTCTGCTACGCCGTATGCCCGGTCGGACTCTTCACCCACTGGCTGGAACAGACCGGAGCCCTCCGGGTCACCTTTGTCCCCGACAAATGTACCCGGTGCGACCGCTGTGTCACGGAGACCGCCTGCCCTGCGGTGCCTGAAATCCTTAAAGATGCCGCCTATCGGCCGGATTGCTTTGCCTGTAACCAATGCATCGCGGCCTGTCCTACGGGTGCCTTGAAATGGGGGACGCGGCGCTCCGCGCCACAGTGACTTTCAGGTTGTAAAATCAGCGAGTCGCTCCGGCACTGTTTGCCGGTGTCCGGTGCAACTTATTGTTGGCTGGATTCCGTTTGCAATAAATCACATGATCCACGTAGTGATCATACAGCCATTCCGCGTCAAGAATGGAACCTGTTTCGACATATCCCAGTCGCTCTGCGACTTTCCTGCTGGGGATATTCCCATCCGCTACATGGATTTCTATTTTATTCAAACCAAGGGGACCAAAACCGATATCTTCCAGAGCCCGGCATGCTTCAGTCACCAGGCCTTTGCCTTGATATTCTTCGGAAATCCAACAGCCGATGAAACCAGCGTTGATTGATGGATTAAACGAGTTGAATCCACAAATCCCACACACCTGGTTGTCTATAATCACATGAACCATACTCGTCTTTTGTTCATAGCCAGTAAGGGAATCCGTAATGAACTTTCTGGTATCATTTATGGATATGTTCCCATCAAGCCACGGGAGCCATTTCCTGAGATACTTGCGATTCAATTCAACCAACGACCAAATGCGCTCTGCGTCAGTGTGTTGAATAAGTCTGATCATTTTGTCTCCCGTATCTTATCCCCTGAATTATTATGCTTTACAAAATCTCCATTTGTTGCGCGAGAACTGAGCTTCTTTCAAATTGTATGCGGCCATTTTCCACAAATCAAGGGTTCTCTGCTTTTACCTGGAAGGGAAGGAAGGTTCCAACTACATCAATCGATTGACAAAGGGAAGGCAATCCCTATAATGGAAGCACAGAATCGCTGCAAAAGGGTGCACGGAATTTCGTTTTCTGTGCGAGAAAGGAGGGAATAAATGAAACACTACGTGACAAGACCTGTCATTTTGGTGCTGGCCGTTGTGCTGCTGGGATCCTTTTCCGCTCAGGCATTCCCATGGAGTAAGAAGAAGAAGGCCCTGAAGATTTATGGTTTCCTGTGGCAAACCAACACAACCCCGGCAATTGGCATCCAGGTTGGCCTGTTTGACGGCAGCACAGGTAAAGTCCTGGCTGTCACGCAAAGCAATTTCCTTGGAAAATACAAGTTCAAGAATCTGAACCCGGGATTTTATGTCATCCGTACCGGAAAATTCAGCCGGAGTGTAATGCTGCATAACAAAGATGCGAACATCCACTTCAATTTCAGTTCAAAGGATGGGAATGTTGATTTTGTTGCAGCGGCCAAAGAGAATGCCGACAAAATGGACGCCGCTGCCACAGGCCCCACCGACCCCGAACTGGCCCAATGGATAGCGGGTGAATACTATTCCTATCAGGGCTCAACAGAAAGGAAACTCATGCTCTGTCCCGGTGGTGTTTTCTATGATTCTCATGAGTCTTCGTACTCCGGTAGTTCCACTGACAGCCTCGGCAACCAGACGTCCGCTTTTGGTGCGGCGAATCAGGGTAGTGGAAGTGGTCGATGGGCCATCCAGGGGAACAAACAGTCGGGAACCATTACCTTCAGTTATAAGGGTAAGGCGGTGAGAAAACAGCAGTATCGTTCCATTGGCGACAACTGCTTCATGATCGGCGGGGTTAAGTACTGCTACAATGCCGCTGCCCGCTGCAAGTAGCAGCTTTATCGAATGGCCAGTATTCAGTCAGAACTTCAATAGAAACGTGGTCGCGACACCGGGTACGGATGCCGCTGTTATGGACCCCTTGTGTACGCGCATGATTTGTCGGGAAAGGCTGAGACCGATGCCGGCCCCGTTTTTCTTCGTCGTGAAAAAGGGGATGAAAATTTTGTCCATGGCATCCTGATCAATGCCGGGGCCATTGTCGGTAATGCGCAGGGAGGCTCTGCTTTTCGGGTCAAGCTCGGCCACAAGCCGGATATGTCCGTCTTTTTTCCTTCAAGTGCGTGAATGGCATTGACGATGAGGTTAATGATTACCTGCTCAATGAGACCCGGGTCAGCCGTAATTGCCAGATTCCGTGGCTCGACATCAATGCACAGCCTGATGTTGCTGTCCAACAGGTCCTTTTTGAGCAACTGATGTATACGGTCCAACAGGGAATCCAGGTTAACGGTTTCGAACTCAGGTTTGGGGACCCGGGTCAGGTTTCTGTAGGCGTGGACAAAGGATAGCAGATTGTCACTGCGACGGGAAATTGTGCGAATCAAGCCATATAAAATCTTACCCAACGAGGTATCGTCAAGCCATGAAGGATCTTACCGGGAAGGAGAAGATTTCATGGCAGGCGAACGACTGGAACATGCCCTGAAACGATACCGGAAACGAT
>PFTO01000059.1:0-3068 GCA_002789615.1 Acidobacteria bacterium CG_4_9_14_3_um_filter_49_7
CGCAGGCTCATCTCATAGTTTTCTTTTGCCCACCGGTCACCCGGATCTGCCAGCAGTGTTTTCCGGTAAAACGCTGCCGCGTCTTTATATTTTTTTGCCTCAAAAAGAGCATTTCCTGTGTTGTAAAAAAGTCTGGGCTTCAAGTCTTCCGGGGCTTTATTCAGCATATCCTTATACGTTTTAATCGCGTCATCCACTCGGCCGGATTTAACAAATGCATTCCCCATGTTGTACTTTACCTCCGGCGAATTATCCCGAAGGGAAAGCGCCTGAATGTATTCCTGAAGCGCAGCTTGATATTTTCCACCATCAAAAAGCTGGTTTGCCTTGTGGTTGTGAACGTACCCCGGATCAGCCAGGTGGTACTGAGCGAACAAGGGTTCCGAAGATAATATAGAAACACCCAGAAGTAAAACAACAAAACGACAAAGCGATCTCTTTTTCTCCTGCAACTGGAATCGTCGACTCCAAATTCTATTTTCCATACCCTTTCTCCCTCTTTTCATCAGAGAAGTACAAAGGCCGCGAGAGCCAGAACGGCCCCGGTCAGCGGCAGTTGGTAGCGGTCCCGTAACCGAACAATTCCTTTTTCTTCCAGCTTGCGACGGGACAGTTTTTCCAGCTTTTCAGCCAGTCCGGTGGCCGTCCGCGTGTCCGACGCGTGAAAGAATCCACCGCCACTGTCAGTTGCAATCTCTCCCAGTGCCTTCGCATTCAGTTTTGAAATAACGGTTTCCCCATTTTCATCCTGCTTATAGCCTCCTACTGTTCCATCCGGACTGATTTCCGGCACCGGAGCACCTGCGCCAGAACCCACGCCAACGGTAAAAACGATCACGCCGTTATCCTTCAATTTCCGGACAGCGCTATCCACATTTCCACCAAAGTCTTCTCCATCAGAAAACACAATCACGGTTCTATATCCCCCGGAATTCTCCTGGAAAGAGGTTGCCGCCAGATCCAGAGCCCGCCCCAGATCGGTACCCGCGGCTGAAGTCATTCCAGTGTCAATACCATCCATGAACATAGCGACCGCCTCATAGTCGGTTGTCAATGGGCACTGAATGAACGCGTCACCGGCAAAAACAATGATGCCGACACGGTCATTCTTCAACTGCAACAACAGGTCATAAACCATTTGCTTGGTCACAGACAGGCGGGAGGGTTTCAGATCCCGGGCATTCATTGACTTTGATACATCCACTACGAGAAAAATGTCCCGGCCTTTCCGTTTTCCGTGTTCAAGTGCCACTCCGTAACGGGGTGAAGCAAGGGAGACAATCAACAGGGAAAGTGCCAGAAGCAGAAAAAACCATTTGAAAAAACGACGGTCCCGGGCAACGTTCAACCGGACGCGGAAAAGTCCGCTTTTTTCAAAAAACCCCTCCACGACTCGATGGCGAATGATCAATACCAACAGAAGAACCGGAATTACAGCCAATCCAAACAACAGTTCAGGATATTGAAAGTTCATTGTTTTACCCTCAAGACAATTTCACGGACAAAGAAGAAGCTCAGCAATATTACCAGTGCGCTCCAGAGGATATAGCTGTATATGTCCCGCCACAGGGCAAATTTCTTAACCTCAATTTTCGTTTTTTCCATCCTGTCAATGATGCTGTAAATGGCCTTCAATTTTTCCGCGTTTGTGGCTCTGAAATACGCGCCACCCGTTTTGCTGGTAATTTCCTTCAGCATGTCCTCATCAATCTGAACCGGAACCTTGACAGTCCGGACTGTCCCGAAGGGGCCGGGCTGCGGCATTTCCGCATAACCGGTGGTGCCCACCCCCACCGCGTAAATTCGAATGCCCAGGGTCTGTGCCAGTTCGGAGGCAGAACGGGGGTCAATATTGCCCCGGTTGTTCATGCCGTCGGTCGCGAGAATAATAACCTTGGATTTCGCTTTGGACGTGCGCAGTCGATTAACAGCGGTGGCAATAGCCATTCCAATGGCAGTGCCGTCTTCAATGCTGCCCAGTTTCGTTTCCGCAATCAGTTGTTTCAGCATCTTATGGTCGGTAGTCAAGGGACATCGGGTAATGGCATAGGCGGAAAATGGAATATATGCCATTCGGTCATACGGTCTGCCATCCACAAAGTTGAGCAGTGTCTCCCGTGCCACCTGAAAGCGGTCGGGCTTCAGATCCATGGCCTTCATGGAAGAAGAGATATCCAGGCAAAGGACAATATCAATGCCTTTTACATCCTGTTTTTCATAGAGCTTGCCCAGTTGGGGCCGGGCGAGTGCCAGAACGAGTAGAACAAGTGCAGCCAGCGGAAACCATTTGATAACCCGGTAGAGCCATTCCCTGGGAGAGGTTGGCGCGAACGCCATCAGAAAACCTGAAAACCGGATCCCTGCCCGCGGTGCACGGTTTCGTTTCACAAGAATCCAGCCCAGAACAACCACAGGGATCAACGGGAACAACACGGCCCAGGATTCAAACCGAAACATCTGTTTCCTCCCCGTCTTCGGATTCCATTCTTGACTGGCGGTTGCAGATTGCGTCGGCCAGTTTGTAAACCAGATTCACGTGACTGTTTGTCTCTCCCTGCAGGGGAGCCAGTTTCGCAAATTTGACCATATCACAGGCCTCCAGAAATTCCCGAACCAGAGCGTCTTCCTCATTTACTGTGCGACCGGCGAGATTGTCCAGCATCTCTTCGCTGGTCTCCACAGAATAATCCAGTTGGAAGGCACGACCGAGGAAACTCTTCCCTATTTCTGCCAGCTCCACGTAAAATTCCTTGATTCGTCCATCTTTCAGGTAACTGCTGGCAAGCAGTTTTCCAAGCAATTCCCTCACTTCAACACATGGGGGTATTGCCGGTATCTTTTTCTTATTTGTTTCCGCAAACTGATCCCGGTTTCGAAAGCGCTTCACCAGCTTCAGGATGACAAAAATCAACAGGCTCAACATCAGCAGCGCGGCCAGAATCTCCAACCCTATTCGAATCAGATGGGAATAGTCCGGTTTAATCTCAAGCTGGGGTTTCAATGGATTGATTGTTTCCTTCTGCTTGCCGCCCTGAAACATCGACACAACTTCAACCGAAGGCACCTCT
>PFTO01000059.1:3092-5874 GCA_002789615.1 Acidobacteria bacterium CG_4_9_14_3_um_filter_49_7
ACCGCCTTGATTTTGCCCAGTGGCATCGAACCCAGTTTGAATGGTCGAACCGTCACGGTGTAGCGGTAGAGGTGATATCCATCCGGAAGCTTTTCTTCTGTTGTTTCCCCTTCTCCCCAGACCGGAGGAGAATCCACTTCGTCCTCATTTTCATCCGGGTTCGGCTTGATCAGCTGAAATGTTACAGATGTGCCTTCCTGAATTACTGCCCGCGCGGAAATCGTTACCGGATCCCCCACGTGGCAGGTGGCCTTGTCAGTGCTGACAGTCAGGTTCAGGGATGCCGTGAAAGCGGTCACACCTGCTATTACCAGTAAACAGCCTAAAAACAGCCGCTTCAACGGACCATTCTCCTTTTCCGTTTTTCAAAAAAACGTCGAAATGAATGATACATGTCTGTTCCGGCTGTAACTGAAATATAGTCCAGACCCAGTTTTGAAAAAGTTGTGCTCAATCGTTCCCGGTGCGCCATTACTGCTTCAATATAGGCTTCCCGGATCCTGTGAGAGCCAAAATCTACCATCCGGGGCCGGCCATCTTCCAGGGGCAGCATGGAAATCATGCCCCGGGGGGGATTCAGTTCCAATCCGCCATCCACCCATACCGGAATCAGATCATATTTCATTGCAGCCATCTTCAAGGTGTTTTCAAATCCCGAGGCATGGAAGTCAGAAATTAAAAATACAACAGCCCTCCGCCGCTGGACTGACATAAGGTGCTCAAGGGCCACTGAAATGTCCGTGACTCCTGATCCTCTGAGTTCAAGCAAATCCCGAACAACACGGAGCACACTTCGCACGCCTTTTCTCGGGGGAATGTACTGTTCGATCTGCTTCGAAAAGCCGATGAGACCGATCCTGTCATTGTTCTTGATGGCAGAAAAACCCAGGAGTCCGGAAATTTCGGCGCATGTTTCCCGTTTCAGACGATTTCCCGTTCCAAAATCCATGGAGTCCGAAACATCTACAAGAAGCTGGATGGTCAATTCCCTTTCTTCCACAAATCGCTTGATATAGGGGCTTCCCATCCTGGCTGTAACATTCCAGTCAATGGAACGGATATCATCTTCCGCGACGTACTCCCGAACTTCCGAGAATTCCAGCCCGCGGCCCTTAAACGCAGAATGATACTCTCCACCAATGACCTCTTCCACAATACGATTGGTGCGAATTTTAATTCTTCTAACTTCTTTCAGCAGCTCTTCCGCCTGCATTCCCGTTTGCCTCCTGATTCCGCGGTATGGGGTTTCGATCAAGCCAGGGTTCAGGGAACTTCTACCTGGTCAAAAATCATCCGGATAATGTCGTCGGAATTCAGGTTCTCAGCCTCCGCTTCATACGAGAGAATGATCCTGTGGCGAAGTACATCAGGAGCCACCGCCTTGATATCCTCCGGGGTAACGTAGCCACGACGGCGAATCATGGCATAGACCCGAGCGGCAATGGCAAGGGCCAGGGTGGCTCGGGGAGACGCACCGAAATCAATGAGAGATTTCAAGCCATTCAGGCCGTACTCTTCCGGTTCACGGGTGCTGAAGACAAGACTGACAATGTATTGCTTCAACCTCTCATCCATATATACGTCCGCCATCAGAGTTCTCAGTGTAAGGAGCTCGTCCCGGGTGCAGACGTTCTGCACGTCATAACTTGTATTGGATGTAAAGCGGTTCAGAATTTCCATTTCTTCCCTGCGGTCCGGATAGGTCACTTTCAATTTCAACATGAAACGGTCCATCTGGGCCTCAGGCAGGGGATAGGTACCTTCCTGCTCAATGGGATTCTGGGTAGCCATCACAAGGAACAACTCCGGAAGAGCGTACGTTTCATTTCCGATCGTCACCTGCTTTTCCTGCATCGCTTCCAGAAGCGCACTCTGGACCTTTGCCGGAGCACGGTTTATTTCATCCGCCAGCACCAGGTTGGCAAAAACCGGGCCTTTTCGGGATGAGAATGTGCCTTCCCTTGGATTGAAAATCTGCGTTCCGACAATATCGGCCGGCAATAAATCCGGCGTAAACTGAATTCGGCTGAATTCACCGTCCACTGCCTTTGACAGAGTGCTGACCGCCAGTGTTTTTGCCAGTCCGGGGACGCCCTCTACCAGGATGTGACCGCCGGAAATCAATCCCACCAGCAACCGCTCCACCATATATTTCTGGCCGACGATCACATGGGAGACCTCATTGACCAGTCGGTCCAGGAACGCTGTTTTGTCTTTTACCTGTTCATTGATGATGCGAACACCTTCTTCCATAGAAAAAACCCCCTTGCTCTAATCAACCCTTTTCCAATGCAAGAATTATACCCGATTGCCCGATCATTTCGTACCAAAACATTTTGTTTCCCATGGGAACCTAATTACTTGATATTAGTTCACAAGCCTAAATCCTACTTCGCAGGTTGCAAAGATTGTGACACGCAACATCTCAAAAAGACATGTCGAAACGGCATCAATCCCGGTCAAATGTTGACAAAATGGCGCGAATTCCGGGAAGCGAAACGCAGTCCTGAATGATCGAATCGCCTTTCTCCTCCCCATGAATTACGGGTCTCAACTTATGGCGTTATCCCCTGTTCCCCACACCAGTAGCGGAGCTTTCAGTTCCCGATGTACTGGCGATAGGCTTTCCGAAATGCCTTGTACTCATCAAGGGGAATCCTGGTCTTATTCAAAATAATTCCGGGGGACACCCATCCCAAGGCCCCTGTCAACAAAAAACACCTCCCCTGAGTGAATTTTTTGATTCGACAGACATACCTTCCATGAAGTATCGGAACATTAA